>JANQFT010000241.1 GCA_028277685.1 Phycisphaeraceae bacterium | reverse complement strand
CCGTTTGCCCCAGTGACGCCACGTCACGAAACAAGTCGCGCACGGTCAATGGCAGGGAAACCGGCCAGGCGGACAGTTGGGGCAAGTACATGAGCTATGTGGCCAACGGCAACATGATGCATACCTCCAAGGTTGGCCGCATCTCGGAAGTGCGCACCCCGGCCCTGCGCATGCTGATTACGGAAAAGCCGGGCCAACTTTCCAACGGATCAGACATCGCGGTGGCCGACTGGCGCAGCGCCACCCAGGCATTCCATCACCTTGAGTTCAGGCATCGCGGCGGCGGCTTTGAACAACTGGGTTGGCGCGATCGCCTGGTGGCTACGGGAACTTCAGCCAGCCCGGATAGCGCCACGGCCAACATGCTCTTCGTCGACGCCCACGCAGCACCTGAGACAAAGGGCGCCATCTACAAACAATTACTCGATCAAGACATCAGCGGTATCCCCTCGCACCGAAAGATCAGCGGCATCAAGAGTGAGATGTGGAAAAAGGTGCCTTGACCCGCATTTTGAGAAAGACAGACGCCCCCATGAAACGCTTGTCTCGTGCTTTTACGTTAGTTGAACTACTGGTCGTGGTTGCAATCATTGCCTTACTGCTTTCGATCCTGCTGCCGGCATTGACCAAAGCAAAAGAGCATGTACGTGTCATCCACTGCTCATCAGGCTTACGGCAGATTGCAATTGCACAGTTCACTTACGCATCCGAGAACCGTAGTCGTCCCGCTCACTCCAAACTATGGATCAACAGCGGGCTGACGTGGACCAATGCCGTCAGGCATCATTGGCATACCAGGACCAGAGACGGCGGTGCCATTGACCTGATTGAAGATGGGTTACTCTACCCGTACCTCAATACCCGCGATATTTATGTCTGCCCCACCTTCCCGCAGTATCAGGACCTGGCGGGGCAGAACACCGGATCACACTGCAACCACACCAATGTCGAAGCTGTTTACAGCTACAGCATGAACAGCTACATCGGCGATGTAAGCTTCGCCCGCATTCCACAATCCGGCGGTGGCACAACACCCACGAACATCACCCTTTCGCTAACGCTTAGCGGTATCGATCGCGCCTCAGAGGTTCTACTGTTTACCGAAGAGAACACATGGTTGAACCCCGTTCGAAATCGCAATCCGCTCAACGATCCCGACTTCCGCACCGTCAGCCAAGACCCAACCCCCACCTGGTCGGACGCCATTGGCTCCTACCACATCACCACCATCAATGCCCCCAACGATGGCAAGGGAAATGTTGCTTTTGCCGATGGTCATACTGAGTTAGTATCACCGGACGACACGGGCAAATATGGTCATCACTGGCCATAAGTTGAACGGTATCGATACTACCGTGCGTCCTTGTTGTTGACCTTCCCCTTGCGCGAGACTCCCCATGCAGTTTGGTATTTCCTACTATCCAGAGTTGGTCCATCCCGATCAGTGGTCGCGCGATCTGGACAACATGGCTGAGCTTGGCCTTGAAGTGTTGCGCATGCTCGACTTCGCCTGGGCGGCGCTCGAACCGCGCGAAGGCGAGTACGACTGGGATTGGCTGGACAAGTTCATGGCGATGGCAGACGAGCGCGGAATGAAGACCCTGCTCTGCACCCCCACCGCCACGCCTCCGGCATGGCTGGCCAGTCAGTATCCGCAGATCATGTTGGAACTGCGCAGCGGGCAGCGGCGGCCGTTCGGCTCCAGGCGCGACATCGACATCTGTTCACCGATCTACCGCGACTACTGTGCCGAAATTGCCCAGCGCATGGGTGAACGCTACGGCGATCACGCCACCATCATCGGTTGGCAGATCGATAACGAAATCTGCGGTCCGGAAAAGGCGCCGCCGGAATCGCACTCACCGGAAGCGACGTGGCGTTTTCGGCGCTGGCTTCGTGAGAAGTACCAGACCGTGGACGCAGTGAACAAAGCATGGGGCCTAACGTTCTGGAACCAGGCGTTCAGTGATTGGGGCGAAATCATCACCCCACGGCACGATCGCGTTTCGCGCGGCTGGGTGATCGACCATGGTGAGTTCTACAGCGACATGGTGATCGAGTTTGCCAAGGTGCAATACGATGTGCTGCGGCCAATCATCAACCGCGATCAGTGGATCAACCACAACAGCACGGCCATGCTCGATCGCGGTATCGACCATGCGAAGCTCGGCCAAACACTCGACAACGCGGGATGGGATGCGTATTACAACGCGGCCAATGCCGGACACGGGCATCAGGAAGATTTCACGGCATTGGTGTGCGATTGGCTGCGCTCGGCGACGGGCAAGCCGATCAAGATCATGGAAACCGGATTGGGCGGTCGCGACTGCACGCCGGAGTACATGGACCTGCTGCGTCGCCACGGGGCGGACCTGATTCTGTTCTGGCACTACCGTTCGCATCGGGGCAACGTGGAATCCGAAGGCAGTGCGGTGACCGATTACAACGGCGAACCACTGCCGGCGCGTGTTGATGCACTGAAGCGCGTGATGGAATGGAACCGCAACCGTCCGCCACAAACGGTATCGATTGAACGTCAGGATGCGGCGCTGGTTTACAGCCTGGGCGATGCCCGCAACGACCTGCACCTCGATCCCTACAACCGCACACCTCGCCCGGATTACCTGGATTCGGTCGTTCACGCTTACGGCCCGGCGCGTGCAGCACTTGGCTGCATGGATGTGGTGAACGTGGGCGAATCGGTGGATGGCTATAAACTGGTGATCGTGCCTGGCATCCGCCAGATGGATCACGCTGACGCCGAACCGTTGATCCGTTTCGTCAAAGCCGGCGGTACCCTTATCATCACCGCGAAAGCAGCACTCTGTAACCGCACTGCCATCTTCCACGAGCAACCCGGCTCGCCCCTGGAGGAAGTGACCGGTGTGGTTTGCCGCACCAACCAGAGGCTCGGCCCCGGTGCCCAGGTAAAGTTTGTCGACGGCCCGACTTGTGAAGTGCATACGCAGATCGATCGCATGGACACCTGGCGCGGTGAAGTGCTGGCCCATTTTGTCGGCGGGGAACTGGATGGCCACCCCGCAGTGCTGCATCGTCCGGTGGGCAAAGGCCATGTGTTCTACAGTGCCGCAGGTGGCATGGACATCATGGCCAACATCCTGCCAACTGCACTGGCCACCGCAGGACTTCAACATCGCACCCACGAAGATACAACCCAGACCCGACTTGATTAACAAGGCTTAGTTTCACCAACATCACGAGGACCGATTCGATGGCTCACCCATTTCATGGTTTGACCGCAGGGATATTGTGCGCACTGTGCCTGACCACACTGCTGGCGATCAGCGTCACCAGTGCATGCGCAGAGAACATGGTGTTCCCCAAAGATGCCGGCGTCCATAACGTGATGGACTACGGGGCAAAAGGCGATGGCAAAACCGACGACACCGCCGCCCTGCAGAAGGCACTGTCCGGCGGTAGCGGCAAGGGTATCGTGTACCTGCCGAACGGGACGTACCTGGTGTCTTCAACGCTGCGGTGGCCCGGTCGTGCGACGCGCTGCATCATGCAGGGGCAAAGTCGGGATGGCACGATCATCAAACTGAAAGACCATTGTCGCGGGTTTGATGATCCGTCCAAACCGACCCCGGTGATTGTGACCGGCCATTTCCCGCCGCAACGTTTCCGTAACGCCATCCGCAACCTGACCGTGGATACCGGTAAGCGGAACCACGGTGCGATCGCTATTCGCTTCAACGCCAGCAACCAAGGACAGATGAACACCGTGGCCATCCGCTCGGGTGATGGCACGGGCATCATCGGGCTGGACATGGGGTACACCGGCGACGTCGGTCCCCTGCTGGTGCGTGATCTGGAAGTGACTGGTTTCGATGTGGGCATCTACACCGCTTACGCCACCGCGTTCCAGGCGCTTGAGCACATCACACTGAAAGACCAACGCTGCTACGGTTGGGTGAACGATGGGCAAACCATTGCCGTGCGCGACTTGAAAAGCGATAACGCGGTGCCCGCCCTGTGGAACAAGCGCGGCTCAGGCGTGGTCACCCTGCTCGATGCCGAACTGAAAGGTAAGGGCAAAGCGAAACACGTTCCTGCCATCATCAATGAAGAAGGCATGTACGGCCGCAACATCAAAACAAGCGGATACCGCATGGCGATCGATGGTTCACAGGGAAGTGGACGCAGTGTTGAAGCGGCGAGCATCGACGAATTCACGTCGCATGGCGTGCAGAAGCTGTTTGATTCACCCGATCGCTCACTCAACCTGCCGATCGAAGAAACGCCTCAAGTACCCTGGGATGATCCAGCGGACTGGGTGTCGATCATGGCCCATCAGGACAAGGTGAAAGATGGCAACTGGACGCTGGCGCTTCAAGCCGCGATTGATTCTGGCGCCACCACCATCTACTTACCGCACAGTCGAACGAGCAAGAAGGAATACGCCTTCAAGACGCCGATCTACCTGCGGAATAAGGTATATCGCATCATCGGTATGGAAGGCGGCATCTGGCGTAAGCCTACCGAGTTCATTCTTGAAGACGGCGATGCCCCGGCCGTGGTCGTCGAGCGTGCCGATTGGATTTATTGCCCTGTGATCTTCCGCACGCAGTCGAAGCGGGCGTTGGTGGTGAAGGCACTGAACGCGTACCTCGACGTCGGCCCAGGCGGCAAGGTGTTCGCCGAAGACGGGGTGTTCCACTTCAAGATGGCCAAAGACAGCAAACTGTGGATCCGCCAGTTCAACACCGAATACACGCACGAAAAACGACACGCCATTCTCTGGCCCGACCATATGAAGATCGCCGATCACCCGGGCAACCTGAACGACGGCGGCCACTTGTGGGTG
>JANQFT010000218.1 GCA_028277685.1 Phycisphaeraceae bacterium | reverse complement strand
CTTCGAACGTGGCGAGCAATTGGCCCATGGCAACGGCCTGATCTTTCGCGCATGGCCACACCGCCATGACGTTCGCCCGCATGCCAGCCGTGCGATGATGCAGCACCGCAGCAAAGCGTCGCATCTGTTTTCGTTCCCGGAAAGTTTCCGCCGCGGTCAGCAATTCATCAACCGTCACCCCCGCGCGCTCCGCCCAAAGGTCGAACGGTTCAGCCATGATGGGCAGGTCCTGCTGTAACGTACGGATCATCGCGCGATCGTGTTCGATCAACGCGTAACCGGCAGAGGCATCGCGATCTGTCTGGTTGAACGCGGATTTGTTTTCCGGTTGGTCGTCCGTCAGGGCAAGGGTGACGCCGATCTTGTGAAGTTTCAGCGTGGGTAAAACGCGCGTGAGTTGTGCGCCGGATAGTGCGTGCAGTTTGTCGATCGTTTTCTGCAAGCCCATTGTTGAGTCAGGCGGCACGGCAAGCGTGTACCACAGGTTGTAATCCGCTTCGCGCTGATAGTTATGACTCACGCCTGGGTGTTCATTGATGATCATCGCAGCCTGGCCGAGGTTGGCTGGCTTCACCTTGGCCGCGACGAGCGATGAGGCATAACCCAGCGCCGCCGTATCGAAGATCGCAGAGATCTGCCGAATCACGCGCTTTTTTTCGCTAAGTTCCGCCAGGCGATCGAGGCATTCATCCTCAGAAATTTCCAGGCGCTCAGCGATTTGCGCAAACGGCCGACGCACCAGGGGAATCGACTGCTGCACCATGTTGAGCAGGCGTCGATCGATGGCATCGAGTTCAGCGGCCAAGTCGTGCGTCACGCAGTGATCTCATCGTCGGTCAGGTAGCAGCCGGGGTCGGCAGCCCAGGTGTCGCCGGTGGCCAGTTCAGCGCGAGCACGCAAGCCGCCGCCGCACATATCCTGGAATCGGCAGGTCGCACAGCGCCCCTTGAGCAACGGCAGGCGATCTTTCAGCCCGGCCATGACCGGGTCAGCGATGTCTTGCCAGATGTCACTGAACGCGCGCTCTTTCACGTTGCCGAAGCTGCGATACATGCTGAACTGGTCGGCGTGGACGTTGCCGTGAAAATCGATATTCGCGATGCCCACGCCAGATGAATACCGCGCCCCGCCGTTGAAGCGCAGCATGTCGGCCACTTGTTCGGCGCGCGGGTGATTCTCACGCAACATCCGCATGTACAGGTAAACACCATCGCAGTGATTATCAACGGTGAGTATCTCCGTGCACTTGCCGGATTGATTCAACCGTTCGGTGTGATCGATGATGGTGTCGATCGCGCGACGACTTTCTTGTGGCGTCAGTGCAGCCAGTTCACTGCCGCGACCTGCCGGGCATAGGTGATAAAAACAGGCGCGGTTGATGCCTTCATTTTCGATGAAGGCGAAAATCTCATCCAGGTCTTCGCACGTTTGCCGGGTAAGGGTTAAGCGCAGGCCAACCTTCTGTCCTGCGGTCACGCAATGGCGGAAACCTGTCATCGTCTTGTTGAACGCGCCTGTCATCCCGCGGAAGTTATCGTGCACGTCCGGCTTGGCTGAGTCGAGGCTGATACCAATGTACGCGCACTGCAACTCGACAAAACGCTCTGCCATCTTCTGATCGATCAACGTGCCGTTGGTGCTGAACACCACGTGCAGGTTGAGTGACCGGGCGTACTCAGCCAGTTCAAAGATGTCCGGCCGCATCAACGGCTCACCACCACTGAACAACACCGCGGGCACCTTGAACGCGGCCAAATCATCCAGTACTGCTTTGCATTGCTCGGTAGTCAGTTCATCGGGGTAACGCTTGGCTTCGCTGTCGGTGTAACAGTGAACACATTTGAGGTTGCAGGTGCGCGTGAGGTTCCACACGACGATCGGCTTGCGCTCGGCGGCAGATTTGGCCACCTTCATGCGCTGATGTTCCGGTGGATCAATCTGTGTGATCGCTCTGCCATACCGGTGCGGCGTGCTGGGTGTTTCGATGCCGGCGTAAAGAACGCTGATGTCGATCATGATGGTTATTGTAGACCGGATCGCCTGGCATCACCTTGATGATGATCAAGGCAAAAAAGAAAACCCCGCCTTACGGCGGGGCTTTGATCGTTTATCGCATCGCTACCCGGATGAACGAGCAACGGTTCACGTAGATCAGACCATTTCTTTCAGGGCCTTGAGGGGACGAATCTTCACGACGTTGCGTGCGGGCTTGGCCTTGATCATGATTTCTTCACCGGTGAAGGGGTTGACACCCTTGCGTGCCTTGGTGGCGGGCTTGCGCTGGACGACGATCTTGGCCAGACCGGGAATGGTGAAGACTTGCGGGCCGCTCCTCTTCAGGTTCTTACCGATCAGTAGTGACATTTCATCGAACACCGCGGCAACCTGCTTGCGCGTCAGTTCCGTCTTCTCAGCGATGGCGCCGTAGACCTGACTTTTGGTCATGGGCTTCTTTGCAGCAGCTGTGGCCATAATGCAATCTCCACAATAGAGGGGTTTGAGATGCTCACTCCGCGGCCGTTCGCACCTTCCATGGTACGCCGCGTGAGTGCGATGGTTATACACGCAAAAACAGCATGGATAAAGGGGTTTTCTGCCATCCATGTGAAAAAACTTCGAGAAAAATGCAAAACCCGATTTCGCCGCAACTCATTCGCAGGATGTATACCTGTCAGAACGCCTCGCTCAGCGGACGATTTTTCACCACCGATGCGCCATGCGGGCAAGATCTGGGCCACCTTCTGAACTATCGGATCAGCTTGCATTGCGCTTGCACATCAACCACCATACAAACGCTTACTTCACACGGCGGAGGTCACCTCGTGGATACTGATCAACCTGTCCCACCACCGTTGCCACCCAAGGTTGTTCGTGTGCGCACAAGCGGATTGGCCATTGCCGCGTTTGTGGTCAGCCTGGTTTCGATTTGCTGTTTCCCCGGAGAGTTGATCGCGCTGGTGCTGGCGGTGGTCGCCTTGCGCAACATCCGCCGCAGCGCAGGGCAACTGACCGGACGTGGTTTGGCGGTGGCGGCCATCGTCATCGCAATCGTCGGCCTGATACTTGGCAGCGTGTTCGTCTGGTGGATGACCAGCACGTACAACGAAATCACACCGATCGTTAAGCAAAAGATACACTTGCTTACTGAGGGTGATGTGGATGCGGCGTTGGAGTTATTCGTGCCGAATGTTCTGACGGACGATCATCGGCGGCCGTTTGAAGACCTGAGTCGCAGGATGCCCGCGCTGGGTGAGCTCGAGCGCCTGTCGTGGGGCTGGTCGCTTCAGATCAATACGACCACCGAGGGTATTCACTGCACCGTGGTCCACCGCGGCCGTTTCGCCAACGACGACAACGTGACCATCACCAGTGTCTTCAGACGTTTCAATGGCGAGTGGCGATTGGTTGGTTTCTGGATGAAGTCTCCGTTGGTGATGCAGCCACCTGCGCTGGAATCGACCGCACCCATGTGAAGCATCACACCTATTCACCCAGGCGCGTTTCCGTATCGGCGATCACGCGCTTCAGGTTGCCTAAGTGACGCACGATCACCACCAGCACCATCAGGCCAATGATGGAGATGAAAGGCCAAACCAGTTCCATCGACCAGTGCATTACCCGCACCCCCAGCATGAACCAGTACAACAAACTGCACGCCGCCACGATGCTGGCAATGCTCACGTAACGCAGGCATGATGCGAACAGCAACCACGTGAACAGCGCACCGATGGCCGGTACCGTGAGATAGGGCCACACCGCCAGAATCACGCCGAAACCCGTCGCCACGCCCTTGCCGCCTTTGAATTTCAACCACACCGGCAACACGTGCCCCGCCATGGCTGCCACCGCCACCGTCAGCCAAAGCCACACCTGCATCTGCGCAATCGGTTCATCCGGCGCATGAATGAGCAACTGACCGGCAAAGAACACCGGCACGAATCCTTTGATCACATCCAGCACGAATGCCGTGAGGCCGAACCATCGACCACACACCCGTCCGCAGTTGGTCGCCCCGATGTTCTTCGAACCGTGTTGCCGAATATCCACCCCGCGCGTCAGACCGATCAGCAAGCCAAACGGGATGCTGCCGCACAGGTAACCGGCAATGATGGCGATGACCCATTCCATGGGGATCTATGGTACTGGTGTATTGGTGTATTGGTCTACTGGTGTACCGGTGCAAAGTAATTCCGCGCTCCGAGTTCTGCGTTTCGAGTTTCCGTTATACTTCCCCGCTTATGTCCAAGCCGACGATCCATCCTGTGAAGCAGGGGCTGCGTGCCGCGCGGGTGAATCTTGGGCCCGGACTGATTCTGCAGGTCATGGCGATACTCATCGTCGTGGGTTTTTACTATTGGCCCGACTTCCGCGCGTTACTGGAGCGCGTGGCTGACCTGAAAACTGAATACGGCTTCGTGTTCAGCATGATTTCCACTACCGTGTTCGCTGCGCTTATTCCGACGCTGGTACAACAGTGCCGACCGGCGTGGCGGCACATGGCACCACTGCGTCACCTTCCTTACATGCTGGGCGTGTGGGCGTTCAAAGGGTTGGAAATCGACCTGCTCTATCGCGCACAAGGCTGGATGTTCGGCAACGATGCCTCACCGTTCACTATTGCCTGCAAAACGTTCTTCGACATGTTCATCTACTGCCCGCTCATCGCAGTGCCGGGCATGGTGCTGATCTACCTGTTCAAGGACTCAGGTTTCAGCATCAGCGCCACGCGGCGCAACCTTGGCGAACAGTGGTACCGTCGGAGGGCGTGGCCGTTGATGATCGCCAACTGGGGCGTGTGGCTGCCGGCGGTGGTGTGCATCTACGCCCTGCCCGCGCCGCTGCAGTTACCGATTCAAAACGTGGTGCTGTGCATGTGGTGTTTGATGCTGCTGTTCATCACCAACCCGCAGGATGAAGTGACGCCGTGACGCGGTGTTTTCTTGGCGCGATCAACATCGCTATCATTGCCCGCATGACAGTTCCTTTGCAGATTCAACGTTTACCGCATGGCGAACAGATCGACCTGCCGGCTTACCAATCCGAACAAGCCGCGGGAATGGACCTGCACGCCGCGATTGATCGCGACCTGACCATCGACTCCGGTCAGATCGTGCTCGTGCCCGGCGGGTTCAAGATGGCCCTGCCCCCCGGCTACGAAGCACAGGTTCGGCCTCGCAGCGGGCTGGCGGTCAAGCACGGCATCACCGTGCCCAACGCGCCCGGTACCATTGACGCCGACTACCGCGGCGAAGTGAAAATCGCCCTGATCAACCTCGGCCGTGAAGCGTTCACCATCACGCCCAACATGCGCATCGCACAAATGATTATCGCGCCGGTCAGCCACGCGCAAATCGAAGTGGTGGATGAACTATCCGAAACCACCCGTGGCGAAGGTGGGTTTGGGCATACGGGACATTAAACGACCAAGTTGTGTCCCTAGTTCCGCTCGAACGTACCCGAACCGGGGATGTTCTGGTCGGTGCGCCAGTCGGGGCGCCACCAAATCTGGCTGCGGCCGCGTTGGGGGTCGGTGGCGTCGTGATCGTTGGCGCAGATGTTGATGCGCAGGCGCTTCCAGTCCGCTCCTTGTTTTTTAACGAAGTGGCTGATCGGAATGGCAACCTCTGTGTCA
>JANQFT010000143.1 GCA_028277685.1 Phycisphaeraceae bacterium | reverse complement strand
GTATTGCGCCTCAGCGGGCTTGCCGTCCATCAACAACGCGCGCATACGGGGCAGGCTGGTCAGCGCCTCGGGGTTGCCGCCATCATCTGGTTCTCTCGCCCAGATTGATTCGTCATTGAGGAAAACCTTCTCTTCCACGAGTTGGCCAAGCACCATCGCGCCCAGTCGTCCGTTGCCCACGGGCATGGCGTGGTCCCAATCTCTGGCTGGCTGGCGATACCAAAGGCGGGGTGAAACTTTCGTTGATTGCGTATCCAATGGGTTGATCCTCCGTTGTACAGCATCAATGCGTCCGCGAGTCTAACCGGCGTTTGTTACACCACAAGACCACCAGAAGCTCTATTTCTGTCCTCCACGCGTATCAGCAGGCAGAATAGTTATGTAATTTTTCAACTTTATGCCATGAAATGTTGTATTCTTGCGTCTACTAACGCACAGGTCCCAAACATAGGGCGCTCGGACCAAGAGGATCGATCATGGCTAAGTACGAACAGATCGCCCGCACCCTGAAACAGCGCATTCGCCACGGTGACTATCGCCTGCGCGGTTTTCCCTCGCACGCCGGCCTGGTCGATGAACTGGGCGTGAACGCCCGCACCGTGACCCGTGCGCTGAACGAGTTGATCGATGAGGGCATTCTCATCCGCCGGGAGACCGGTCGCTTTGACATCGCGCCTGAATCACAAACGCTGCACGTGGGCATGATCAGCCCGGCTTACGCATCACCGGAAATCGCCCGTTGGCATCGGCGGCTCGACCAGGCGTGCATCGCGCGAGGCTGTTCGTTCCGCGTCGTGCAATTCACGCATTGGCATGACGCGGCAATCACCGAAGCGGTGCGCCGCCTTGATGGCGTGTTCATCCTTTCGCTGGGCGATGATTTTCCAAAGTCGATCGTTCAGCAGATTCACCAAACCGAAACACCGGTGATCGTGCTGGAGCAGGATGTCTCCTCGCACAACATACCCTGCCTGCGTTATGCGAACCCTTCATCGATTCAACTGCTGATTGATCACTTGCGAGATCAGCAACGTCATAAAATCGCGTGCCTGAGTACACAGCCGACCAGTGATGCCATACGCCGGCGCATCGAGGCATGGCGGATGTGGACCTCTGCGTACAACTTGGCCGGTCCGCTGATTGATCAACCGGTTGAGCTTTACGATGCTCCTGCACCACCGGCGCATGCGCTGGTGACGGCCATGCTCGAACAAGGCAACCCACCCGATGCGATCGTCTGCACCACGGGGGTGGCGGCCATCGGTGCGATGCGTGCGATTACCGATGCAGGATTGCGCATCGGTCAGGATATTGCCGTGTGCAGTGCGGATGACAATGCCGGGCTGGCACGCTTCATGACCCCGTCGCTCACCTGCCTGGAAGGTGACACCATCGCCCCGCTTGTGCACGCTTGTCTGGACTATCTCGAACGTGGGCAGGACTGGCTTGGCCCCCTGCTGGTCGAACCTGCGGCCATGAAACTGTTTGTGGGCGAATCAACGCAAACCAAGTAAATGATGACGCACCGACGCGCGCTTTACGTCACTCCACCATGGAACTACTGATATGAATCGCATGATCCCTCTCGTTTTGGCGTTGGTTTGTTTGTTCACGGTAACCGGCTTTGTAAACGCGAAGGAACAACGCCTCAACCTGCTCGACACCACCAAGCCCGCCATGGGCTGGTCGCTTGGACTCGGGCCTGAATTCCCCGGTGCCAAAGGTACACTTGAAGCGGTACCCCTGCCCCGGAAAACCGAACCTACGGCACTGAAACTGCACGGCGATTTCTCAGACGGTGGCAACTACGTGCAAGCCAGTCGAAGCATCGGCAAGATCAATCCGCGCATGCTGAGCTTCCGCATTCTCTCACCGCGGAAAAAAACCGTGACGCTCCGCCTGGTCGACTCGGCGGGGACGTGCCACCAGATCCGCTACAAGATCACGCCCACCGATCAATGGCAGCGCATCAACTTCCCCATCGCATCCTTCTTCAAGAACATGGGCACACCCGATGCCGTGGCGGGCGTGGTGAAATACGAACGCTGGGGTAAGTCGGCCAAGAAGGAATGGACACCCCCGCTGAATTCGCTGCACGTGCTGGTCGGTCGGGATAAATCAGGAGCGGAAAAATTCAGTACGTTGTGGTTAAGTGATGTCTACCTCACCGGGTCAGGACCGGAAACCAGGCAGAATCAGATCGACATCACCGAAACGATCCGGTTGGATGAAACGGTCAACGCCGGCGTGGCCGACTGGAAGTACTGGCACGTGGGCAAATTCCCAAAGGGCAAGTTCGGCGTGAAGCTGGTTTCACCCGCGCCCGACCTGGAAGGCAAAAACGCCATCCGCTTTTTCACTGACTTCTCCGACAAGGGGAACTACGCGGTGGCCGATCGCAGTTTCAGCGACATCAGCGTGAGCGAAATTCGTCGCCTGAACATGAAAGTGCGCACCGAGAACGTGTCGGCCGTCACCGTGCGCGTGACCGACCGCACCGGCCAGGTGCACCAGCGCAAGAACATCCGCCTGAAACCCGATGGTGCCTGGCACGATTTCGTTATCGATCCAAAGCGCATCGCCGGAGGCGAGCGTTGGGGAGGCGCAAACGATGGCAAACTGCATCAACCCATACGCAGTGCGTCGATCGCGTTCAATCGCAAGTCGGCCGCTGAATCGCCGACGCCGGAACTGCTGATCGCCGACATCACGGCGGACGTGGTCAAAGCCGGCCAGGTGCCTGCGCCCACGTTCACCGAAACCTTCGAAGCGAACGACGCCGGCGGCAATTGGAAACACGAGGGTGATGTGGCCATCTCTGAAGGTCAAGCCTTCAAGGGCAAACGTGCCTATCGCATGACACGCACGCTGACCAACATCAACACACCCACCCGGGCCACCAGCCGCACCTTTACCGCCGCGCCGGGCAAATGGAACCTGACCGGCGCCTTCCGCAGTGAGATTCATTCGCCGGACAACTCGTACCACGGCCGCGTGGATGTGGACTGGCTCGACGGCGGCGGCAAACGCATCGGCAGTTCCACCGCGCTGATCGGCATGAACCAGCCGGCGTGGCAATCGTTCAGCAAACGGGTTGAAGCGCCCGCGGGAACTGCACAGGGTCGTTTCCGTCTTTCCCTGGCGAAAACATACGGCTGGGTGGAAGTGGACAACCTGAAAGCGGCCCAGATTGCCGTCGCCGCCAGTGAACCGCAACGCATTGAGCGCATCAACTTCAAGACAGCCGCGAAGGGAAATCTGTTCCTGCCCGATCAACCGATCGATGTGACGATCAAGGTGCAGGCACGCATGCCACTGAAACCAGAGCAACGAAAAGTCGTCTGGCAGGTGCGCGATTTCTGGGGCGCGATTCACGCCAGCGGCGACCTGGTTCTGACCGACGCCGGCCCGAAGAGCGCGCGTTTCCACTATGAAACGAAAATCGACTTAAACGATGCCAACCTGATCGTGAGCAAGTTCTATGAATTGCATGTCACAGTGAACGCAGATGGCGAACAGCCAATATCCGACTTCCGCGGCATCGCACGTTTGCCCATTGCCGAAACCAAGAAGTATCGACCGGAACAGATCCCGTTTTCGATTCGCAACTGGGACAGTCGCATCACCGAGTATTTCTACCTGGCCGACCGCATCGGCATCCGCGAGGTGGGCATGTGGGGACGTTGGCCGGCGAAGAATCCCAAGAAGGTGCAGTTGGGTGGGTTCAAATTGCTGGAGAAACTCGACATGCGCGGCATCGTCGGGTTGCCCGGGTCGTTCGTCGAACGTGGCAAATTCGAGTACACCGACCAGGTGTTGCGCGAGGGCATGACCGAACTTATGGCCAAGTTCAACGGACCTTACATCGGCCGCCTGGCATTGGGCAATGAACCACACGGCGGCATCGAGCAGATCAGGAAGAATGTGGCGGCATACAAATCGTTGTACGAAGCGGCGAAGCAGGCCGACCCGGACATCTTCATCATCGCCACGAGTGTCGGGCCCGACCGTCGTTACTTCGATGAGGGCTACCACAACTACTGCGATGCTTACGACTTCCACACGTATGGCTCGTACCAGGGCATTCCCAAACTGATCGAGCGCTATCGCGCGTTGATGAATGAATACGGTGCGCCCAAGCCGATCTACTGCACCGAGTTCGGCCTGAACAGCCAGGGCATGAGTCGGCATGCGGTGGCGAATGAAATGATCAAGAAATTCAGTGTGTTCTTTGCCGCCGGGGGCGCGCACGCTTCGTGGTTCACCATCATGTACCCGGACAAGAAGGGCAAAGCACGCGGTACCTTCGGCGATGCCCACTGCGTGTTCGACTGTAAATTCAACGAATACAACCCACGCCTCGATGCCATCAGTCTGTACCACATCACCAACGGCATCTGCATCAAGAAGTTCACCGCAAAACGAATGGATGATGACAAGACGCAGGCCTACCTGTTCGTCGACGAAGAGAACCGTTGCCTGCAGACCATCTGGAACGAAACCGGGCGTTATGATGTGCATGTGCCCACGCCCGGTGCGCAGGTGGTGCGTGCGATCGGCATCGACGGGCGCGAAATGCCATTGCAGGTTGTCGATGGTGGCGTGACAATCACCGTTTCACCTGAGCCGGTGATGCTGATGTATCAAAGCACCACGCACACGCTTGATGGCGCGGTCGCCCCCGGCAAGTTGCAGGCTGAGGGTACGGTCACGCCGGTCGTGAAGGGACGCTCCACCACCGTGCGACTTACCGGTGCATTGGCGAAAGCCGATGCACTACGCATCACCGCCCCACTGCATTGGAAAGCCACCACCAAACAGCAGGGCAATGCTGTGCTGTTGAGCATCCATGCCCCGACAAACACCCCCGCCCGTGCTGCGCGTGTCGTCGTGCAACCACAGATGCAGGCACAACCCGTGGGCAAGTTGATCCTGACCGTCCCCGTGACCGACAGTGCGGAAATCCAATTGCTGCCCGGTGCCCAGACATCATCACAACCCGGTTCGGTGATTCTGCAGATCACCAACCACGAAACGAATGAGATGACGCTTGATTGGGCGTTGGCCATCAACAAACAACACGATATGAAGAAAGGTCAATACAGCCTGACCGCTGGCGAAGCGCCCACCACGCACTTCGCTTCTGCCGCTTCGGGGCAGGTGCAATTGGCTTCTCACCAAACCAAACAGATCGCGGTGCCGTTAGCGCGTCTTGAACCGCTCTCGCTTTACCGGATACAAGGCAGTGTGACCAGTATGTCCGGGCGCACCGTGACCACTGAACGATTGATGGGCGGCTTCGCTCGCGCACCGCGCGCAACCAACACCATCACCCTCGACGGAAAACTCGACGAACCCGTTTGGCAACGGGCGAGCGTGGGTTTGATCAACGCGGAACGACAGAGCTACGTGCTCAAGCAGGCCAAGGAGGATCAAGGCTGGGATGGCCCCGCCGACTCCTCCGGTAAACTGCGTTTTGCGTGGGATGCCGAAAACTTCTACGTGGCCATGGAAGTTACCGACGATGTGTTCTCTGCCCCACACAGCCATAGCGGCTTATGGAAGCAAGACGGCTTGCAGTTCCTCATCGATCCCATGCGCACCAGCGCGCAGAAGCCGGGCAAATATGACTACAGCCTCGGCCTGGGCAGCAAAGGGCCGCAGGCAACACGTCATCTTACCGCCGACCAAAGCATTCCCACCGGCGAAGCCAAGGACGTGAAGGTGTCGGTACGTCGTCTGGACAACACTACCGGCAACGTCGTTTACGAAGTGGCGTTCCCCTGGCACACCCTCTCACCCTTCAAGCCTGGTGTGGGCGCAAACCTGGGTGTGTCGTGCATCATCAACGAAGACGACGGCACCGGCCGCGGCGGCTTCATGGGTTGGTTCAGCGGCGTGCACTCCAAACAGTTGGACATGCTGGGCGACGTGGTGCTGACGAAGTAATGTCGCCCCACGTAGGTCCGGGCAGGCCCGGACCTACAACTCACCAAACGAAAACCGCAGGCCTGCACAGCCTGCGGTTTTTCAATGGGCCCGGCGGGATTTGAACCTGCGACCTCGCCCTTATCAGGGGCGCGCTCTGACCAACTGAGCTACGAGCCCGATCAATTGAGCCACGCAGTATACCAGCAACGCATTGTGCTTCAAGGGAAGACAGACATCGCGTCAACCGGCGGTCGTGGTTCATTTTGAATCAACAGGCATCAACGAGCCGCGCCCGTGAGGTAGCGGTCGGCTCAACCGCAAGAAATAGCGGACCTTTCTGCGGCCCGATGACCGCTCCTTCACAGTCGCGGCTCGTAAGACTCAAACTGACCCACGACCCAACCGGCTATTCCCCGTCGATTTGCGAAGAGAGATGCGCCCGACCAGCTTCTGCAGACATCGTCTGGATATTGGGGGCGTCCGCTTGCAGCGACTTCGTTGATGCCACACGTGCCACCCCCTGGTAACCCCGTGCGTGCATCTGGCTGAGCAGATTGTCACGCGAAATATTGCGCACCGTTTGGTCGGCTTCGATCGCCTGGAGCGATGCGATCGCCGCCGCTTCACCCATGGCCATACAGTCAGCGATGATGCGGTAACTCGCCATCGCTTCATGCTCCCCGCCGATGCACCGCCCCACCACCAACAGATTCTCCAACCCCTTCGGCAACAACGAACCATACGGCAGGTGATAAGGCTTCACCTGCTTCAACTGGATGGATGGTTCGTCGGGTGTGCGACGGTGGATGTCGATGTTCTGTGTCACCAGGAACAAACCATCCTCGCGCAGCGTGCCGTCAATCGGATCGACATCGGCAATCGTTTGGTCACACACGATCCGACGCGATTCACGCACGCCGGGCAAGCCGCCGAACGGACCGAACTCGATGTCGGCGAATTCATCGGTGTGATGTTTGAGCAG
>JANQFT010000052.1 GCA_028277685.1 Phycisphaeraceae bacterium | reverse complement strand
TTGCTCAACCGGGTCTGTGGTCGAATGTGCAGCGGCATCGGCGGCATCGGCATAGCGATGCGACCAGGCGATTATGGCGCAGAGCAAGATCCGCATGGCCTGACGATACACACGCAGGTCTTCCGAAACTCCACCTCGCGCATCCCAGGCATCCAACTCGCACAAGAGCGAGGCTATGCCGCGATCAACCACTGCCTGATAATCCACCGACAGATGACCTTCCCCACCGGGCCCGGACAGGTTCTGCCAACTCAGGCAGCGGTCCGCCCAGTATTCACGGATCGTATCCGGCACCTTGTCGGTCAGGAAATCGCGCAGGTCATCATGTTCGATGATCACCTGTCCGTCTACGGTCAGTCCGTATTCCGGCAGCAGCATCCAGGCGCGAGGCTGACTTGATGTGTTACCCGCGAACACGGGGTTGGTCCGCAGGTCAAGCGCCATGTGACGCAGTACATGTTCCAGCGCCAATGCACGCCGAACAGGCAGCGGTTGGTCGGCATGGGTTTGCCACGATTCGGTGACCAGGCGGGCGCGATCCAGACAGACCGTGTCCGGTGCGGTGAACAGCCGATCGGCAAACTCGCGTAACGGCAGTCGTTCGGATGGATTGAGCGGGTTGGCAGAGGCATTCATCTCTGGTGAGATCGATGGATTCATTACGCTGTGTCCTGGAAAAGCAATTTTCGCGAAGCGAATGCTTGCTGAGCAGTGTGAACGTGTTTTTCGTCCGGCTTTGCAGAGCATCTGGCCAAGTCACTTGATGACCGGCCGATATCGTGGCCCGGCAGGATCTCAACCGGCGCGACGCGGCGCTGTGAGACTAACCAGTCGGCAATCAAAGCCTGCGCACGCTCGTCATCATTGAACCGCGCAATCAATGGCACACGGATGCGTACCACGGCCTCGGTTTGATTCAGTAACCAAGCGAGGTTGTCCAGCACCTGCCAAACGTCGCCCTCCGTACCGCGATGGAAGACATCGGCATCTGCGGACTTAACATCCCACAGCCAGAGGTCAACCCAAGGGGCGAGGCGCTGCACATGCGACAGTGGGGCTGCACCCGCGGTCTCGATGGTGCAGTGATGGCCTCGACGTTTCATCTCGGCGAAAAACGTCTCTGCCGCCTTGGCCTGGAGCAGCGGTTCGCCTCCCGACAGCGTGATCCCGCCATCACTGCTGCGCCAGTACGGCGCATCACGTTCGACCGTCTCAAGCAACTGGTCCACGTGCCATACATTGGTCGATGGACATGACTTGGCCTGCGCTTTGGGGTTATGGCACCACCAGCACCGCAACGAACAGCCCTGCAGAAAGACGGTTGTGCGGATGCCCGGGCCGTCGTGCAGACAGAACCGTTGGATGCTGTGCACCCTCATCTTCACGGATTGTGGCAAAGCAAAAGACATTTTCAGTTGGCTTCAATGTCCGGGGTAAGCAGATGGTTGCTGATCACGCCGCTGCTTCCATTACCTCAGCATGGTTCATGACGTGCCGTACGATCAAACCGCTTGGTTACTTCATTGCGCGAGTTGTATGGGTGAAATGGAACTGGGTTCGAGGGTCGTTACCGGAATATCTCCACATGGCAGCGTGTGTGCCTTATTTAAACGATATATTATGAATTATCCACCGACCCCTGGCGATTGCGCCATCGGTCAAAAAATTGGCGCGAGTTGCGTATTTGTTAGGATCTGGCATGCGTGTGATCAATCAGGGTTCCTTGCTGAGATGTCTGGCAGACCCTGCCCATGGGTTTGGTGTGCATCCACGGTTGTTTGGTACTGCGGCACGCCGAGACCATTGGCGTTGCACTGCTCGGCGCGAACCTTACCACTGGTTACTGCTTGCATTGGAAGGACGCAGCGACTGCCAAGTCGGAAAAAAGCGAATTGTGCTTGAACCGGGTGACCTGATCTGGATCCCTCCGGACACTGAACACGACATGCACTGGTCGCCAATGTTTGGTTTTGCGGAAGTGTATTTCCGGATCACCGATGGGCCTGAACACTTGGGCACAACGACTGAAGCCCAAGGATGGCAGCAGGTTGGTTACGTCAAAGCCCAGCTGGACCGAATCGCTGACGAGATTCAACTCGGCGGGGCACATAGTTCATGGCGTCTGCGCGCGCTGGTTGTTGATCTGATCATCGAGCTTTGGCGACATCACTTGACAGCCCACGCTCCCATCACAGGACTGACTGTGGACCAGCAGGCCCGATTAGTGCGCTTTGCACGGTTGCAGATCAATCAAGGTCTAACGCCGGCTGATCTGGCCCACCATCTGGACTTGAGTCCAAATTATTTCAGCCGTCAATTTCGTCGCAGCTTTGGTCTGACGCCCCGCGCCTGGCTAACGCGCGAGCGACTGCGTGCTGCGGCCGACCTGTTGGCTCGAAGTCATCTGACGGTCTATCAAGTTGCCGAACGGTTCGGATACAACGATGTCCCGCAGTTCAGCCGCCAGTTCAAGCAGGTGATGGGCATCAGTCCGAAGAAGTACCGTCAGTGATCCTGAGAAGTTTTATCCGGGAACTCGACATCAATATGAGAGAAGATTTCGCCTTGGTTGCGGTACAGACTTCACATAATCCCGCTTGGAGGTGGGATGTTTCGCTCCGCTTATGCGCGACAGAGCAGATAGTCCTCTCGTGTGATCAGGGTGCACATGGCAGCGCGAGTTCTTGTGTAACACACGCGACGCTGTGCCCCCTGAGAGAGGAACCGTTTAGATAGTTTGCCGCGCGGTTGAACGGCTCAACATCTCCGGCGACTGACCACCAGAGCGACTCCGCTTACCAACAGCACCAATGAAGCCGGCTCGGGGATGACTTCGACGGTGAAAGCATCGAGGCGGAACGATCCGGTGTGAGCGCCGAAGTCAATGGTTTGGCCAATGTCGATCGTCACATTTCCCGTGAAGTCACCGGTTAGTTCGCCGAAGGTGAAAAGCCCGGATGAATTCGCTCCGGCATAGCTGATGGTTTGCGCAGCCTGGCCAGGTAGTTTGATGTACAGCACATCGCCCGATGACCAGTTGCGCACCGCATTACGATTGCTCTCAACAAAGATCTTCAGGCTCGTGATGATCACGGGTTGATCGAACGTGATACTGGCCCGTTCATTTGGAACACCCGCGGTATTACCGCCGTCAAACGTGGCTCCATTGCCGCCTGACGCACCGAGTGTGTCGGCGGTTGCTCCGCTGGATGCACCGAAGCTGCCGGTGTTGCGTGTCAGTGTTGTGGTGACGGCTTGGGGTGTCGGGTCGGGATCAACGCCGCTGGACGTGACGAACGTCGAAGCATTCACGTTAGCTGCGGCAGGGGCTTTGTCAAAAATTTCGAAAACAACTGCGGCGTTGGCAGAGGTTGTTGTGATCAGCAATCCTGCCAGTATCGCGATGGTGAGTGGCCCGGTGTGACGTGTGATCCGATTGGTGAGTGGTGACATACATCTCCTCCTGTAACGGTAGTAAGCTCACATCAAAACGGGGGCGATACCGTATCGCCCTCGATAAAATCACAATCGAGGCGAACAGACGTCAACGGTTGGCCCGGTTTCTTGATCTTCTGTTCGAGCAGTTCGATCGCGCGGATACCGGTTTGCCGTGGCCGCATGCATGACATTGTCAGCGTTAACGGACCGATCTGTTCCCGACGCAGGCCGATGGAAGCGATCGATAACGAATTTGGAACGCTCCGTCCGTTTGCCATCGCCATCCATGTGATGTCTTTGGCGTGTTCAGCCAGAATGGTGACAACGCCGGTGAATGGTTTCAGGCTCACCGCATCCACCTGGTTGATACTCATGAACTGGGGTTCAAGTCCGGCGTCGATCATCGCCGCGGCATAACCGGCTCTTCGGTCAGCACGGAAGTGGTGTTGATTCGGACAGATCGGCCCATCGCAATAGTCAACAAAGGCGATCGCCCGATGCCCGGCATCGATCAGCCGTTGTGTCGCGAGTTGCCCGGACCTGGTCTCTTCGCTGAACACGCAGTCGTGTTCCTGTTTTCGACCGACCCACACCACAGGAAGGCGATACCGCTCAACCAGTTCCTGAAGTTCATTAGGGGTATCGTAGAACCACTGGATCAACAAACCATCGGCAGCCAGTTCGCTCAATACACGTGGCAGAGCGTTCTCGTCGGTGAGTTGTCGCTCAGTCATCCGTGAAAGAATCAGGTGCTGCCCGCGAGGTTCGCAGGCATCCTGGATGCCATCAAGCATTTCGTCGTGATATTGCACATGCCGGTCGGGCGTGCCGACGACCAGAGCAACCGCATGATGTCGCCCGTGTCGCGTAGCTCGCGCGGAAGCGTTGGGGCGATACCCCAATTCTTCAGCGACCCGGTGGATTTCCCGGCTCCGCGCGATCGCCGCTGCACGCTTGGGCAAGTAGCCCCCATTAAGCACCCGGGACACGGTCATGTCCGTCACCCCGACACGGGCGGCAATATCTTTGATGGTGCTCATGGCGGTCAAACTCACACGCTGATGCGAACAGGCAATCTGCCGGTAATTGATCAATATGTTGACGTCAATATTATATGATGGAAGTTGTTTTGTCAAGTTTTTTGCCCACAAAACGAGCCGTGAGGCATCACCAGCTTGTGTGGTGGCCGGTTGGTAGCGGCCCAAAGCATTCCTCGTGGCAATCTGTAGTGACCGCTGTCTCAGCGACTGGAATGAACCAAGCTGCTGGGAACAGCGGCCGCGACAGTTGGATAGCGAATGCTCCGGGCGATATCACGTGGTGCGATTCGCCATGGTTTGCTTCGAGGAGCAGTCAACTCTGCGATCAGCAGGCGATAAGAAGGCCGCCTTAGACACCCCGCCAGGGTCAGTCATAGCGGATTGATAGAAAGATTAATGCAGTTTCTCGATTGGGTATTAACCCCCCAAACTTGAGATCGCTACGGCTTTTTCAGTAAGTGCAATCCACCAGGGTCAAGCAGGATCAGTGACACAGACACGGGTGATGGTGCAGATGTCGGAAGCGCAGGGAAGATCAGAAGAACATACCGTCAAAGGTCATCGTAATCACATTCAAAACAAAAGACGTCCAGTCACGTAATGATGTGACGTTGGACGCCCGGAGGAATCTTTGAGGTCGAATTAGTTTTGTTCAACGCCGCCGGCGACTTGCTACCAGCACAGTTCCGCTTACCAGCAGCGCCAACGACGCCGGCTCGGGGATGATGAAGCCGACCTGGGCGCCGTCGTCGATGTTTACATCGTCGATGTAGTATGTGCCCTGGCTGCCGGAAAACATCACAAAGCGAAGCAGGTCCATGCTCTGGTTGGTTGATGCGGTGAAGCCGTTGTCGAAGCTGCCTTCATCCACCACAAGCGTCGAGTTGCCACCGGTGTTGGTCACCCAGACATCGTATTTACCCGAGCCGACATCATTGGTCCCCAAGTAATCGACCAGCGTCGAGTTGGTGTCGTTCGTGATAAGGTTAATCTCGTAGAGTTCGCCAACATTCATCACATCAACATCTTCCAGAACGGCGCTGCCGTTGCCCCCGTCGCTGACCCCGTTGTCTCCAATCCTCAGGTCGATGGATACGGTCGACCCGGTCGTGTTGTTTGCGATGCGAACCACGAATTGTGACTGACCCTCGATGGGATCAACGAGCAGGAACGACACTGTCGCGACCTGGTTATTAAGATTGCCGACCGGTGTATTCCCGGTGCCGTCGTCGAGGTCGGAACCTAAGCCCAGGCCGTTGGAGCCGCTGGTGTCGGCAAGTTCGACATACGTGTTGGATGTGCCCTGCTGGAACAAGTCGCCGGTGTCCGTTGCCAGCGCGATCGAGACACCGGAGGGTTCGGACCGCTCGCTCCAGATTGCACTGCTGGGGTTGCTTCCGGGTGTTCCAGTAAAGTCGTCGAGTAGGGCGGCAGTCGCGCGACCGGCCAGAAGCGCACAAATGCCGAAGGCGGCAACAAGCTTGGTTTGTATGGTCATGTTGAATACCTCCTCGTGAAAATTCAGTTCTCGTGGTGAGCAGCACAAAACTGTTCACTTCTCTCGTTCGGTTGTGCATGCATCATCAAGATACATCCTGCCGCGGGCTGTGAATGCGGTTCGTAGCCTCATTTTTTGACGTTATGCGCATCCAAGTCCGGCTATTGATAAGATGCAAGAAAAATGAGGTATTTACCCACATGTTGCGTCAACCGACCGTGCTGATTGCGATCGATTCCTGGCCTGGCTATCGCGGTGAACTGATCCGTGGCGCACTGCGGTATGCCCACTAGCATACGTCGTGGCGACTCTTGCCGGACTGGCGACGCGGCTACAGAAATGCAACCACGGAGGGCCTGCCGGCGGTCGATGGGTTACTGACGATCTGGCCCGAATCACCGTTGGTGGTGGAACTGGCCCAGCGCGGGGTGCCGGCCGTGGGCATCCATTCAGCCCCCGATGGGTCGCGAACGGCTGCAGTGCATCGAGACAGCGAGGCCATCGGACAGATGGCGTTTGATCATCTGGTCAATCTGGGTTTCAAATATCTGGCATGCATCGATATCCGTGACACCGTGATGATGCATGAAGAGTTTGAGGCGTTCGTTGCTGCGGCCGCTGAGGCTGGGATCGAATGTCGCAGTCGGGTTCTTGATGCCCGATTTCGTCACCAGGAGACGAACCTGATTTCCCTGACCGCTGTGTGGGAAGATTGGGTTCGTGATCTGCCCCGGCCGATCGGCATCTTCTCTCCGCGTCAGGAAGTTGCCCGGACAATTGCTTTCGCTTGTCACTGTCAGGGCGTGCTGGTGCCCGAGGAGGTGGCCATTCTTGGTGGGGCCAGCGATGATCTGACTGGCAGTCTGTCGATTCCGCCGTTGTCATCGGTCGACCGCAATCTACGTGCGTCTGGCTATGAAGCTGCCCGGTTGCTTGACCTGTTGCTTCTGGGCAGACCGTTGCCTGATCCGCCTCCGTTGATCAAGCCGCTGGGTGTGATTCAGCGTCAATCGACCGATACCCTGGCGATCGACCACCCGGCGGTTGCTCAGGCGATGCGCATTATCCGTGACGAAGCCTGCGTACCGCTGACCGTGAGCGACCTGCTCCAGCGTGTGCCTTTGGGCCGACGGGCATTGGAACAAACTTTCAAGCGTATTGTCGGTCGTACATTGATCGAGGAAATCACCCGTGTGCGCATGCAGCGAGCCCGTCTACTCCTGGCGGAAACCGACCTGTCGGTAACTCAGATCGCTGAGCACTGCGGTTACGACCATGCTTCTCGATTCAGTCACGCGTTTAAGCGACATGAAGGTTTGCCACCCTTGCGCTACCGCAAGCAGTGAATGGGGGCAACGGCCTCGATTGTACCTTCATCACGCTGTTTGCCTTGACGTCGATGTGCCGCGGCGAGAAATCGCTCGTTAATGGGTCATGATTGATTCATTCCCTGCGAACAGGGATGTCAGTGTTTTCAGTTTTCACCCTGCCTTGGCGGCGGGCCGATCTTCCACCAGCCGAAGGTGTTGGTGCCGACAATCAGTTCACGGGTTTTCGGGTTGACGCGCAGAACGATGGCATCTGCTGCACTACCTCCTCCGGGCATGCGGTGGTGCAGGTTGTTCCAGCGCTCGCATGCAAACAGAGAATGCCAGGTCTGGCCACGATCGGTCGACCGCAGTACCGACGTGTCCGGCTGGTAGTAATGCCCGCCGTTGGCCAGGTAGATCACGTCAGGGTCGATCGGGTCCACTGCGACGCTGAAGATCGACGGCCCGGCGCCTTTTTGATCCCTCGGCAAATCGCTGGACTTCCAGGTGTTGATCTTCTTATTGGTTTTGAGGTCGAAGCGATCGAGCGACCGACGGCCGGACACATAAAGCAGTTGATTCTTGCCGTCCACCGCGATGTCGTGCACTTGGTGAGTTGCAGTTGCGATGGGTTTCCATGTTTCGCCGTGGTCATCCGAAACAACGACGACGCGTGGGTCATCCGGAAAGCCGTCGCCCCAACCGAACAATCTCCCAGTCGTTGGATCATGCGTGATCACCGCGAGACAGTATTTCATCTTCCGCCAGGTTTTGCCTGCATCGGTGCTGCGGTGGTTGACGTAGAACCATGTGTCCTTTTCACGCGGGTCTTGATACGCGTTCCAGCAACCGCCGGGGTTAGCGCTGACGTCGAGGTGTTGCTTCTCAAACGTCTTGCCGCCATCGCGGGTGATGAACAGCATCAGTTTCTTGTAATCCGGTGCGCCGTAGCCCCTGCTCAGGCGATGCGTGCAACCGCCGAACCACACGCCGGGTTCAACCGCGTAGGCGGCGAAGCTGTGGCCCCACCAACTGCCGTTCATGAACCCGAGCCGGGACCAGCTTTGCCCTGCATCGAACGTGACGCCGCCGATCCAGTCGATCGTGGCCAGCGCGAGGTAGTCGGAGTTGTAAACGTTGAACGCAAACAGGTGTCGCTGCGCCGCGGATGTGCCACTGTTACCCGCGTTGGACCACTGGAAGCTCTTTCCGCCGTTGTGACTGACCACGGCGTAATCATGATTGATCGACCAAACCTTGTCCGCGTCATGTGGGTGCCACGCGCTGT
>JANQFT010000050.1 GCA_028277685.1 Phycisphaeraceae bacterium | reverse complement strand
CTACAGATTGCGGCGTATCCACCTTGGTGGCCGGACCGAAACGAGCGATTTCCCATTCGCGCACCGCGCTCGACCATGAGCCGCGCGGGTCGTTGGGGAGCCAGAAGCCATAGGTACTCACGATGAAGTGGTAGCCGAGGATCATGTATCACCACCCGGTGAATCAATGCGCGGTCGCGGCGGAGCCGCGGCACTAAATGGGGGAACAATGCGCTATTCTTCCGCGCTTTCGAGTTCTTTGTCCGCGGTTTCCTGGGCAGCGACGACAACGCCTTGAGCCTCCAGGACCTTCGCTTTAATTTCTTCGAAGAGGTCCGGGTTATCGCGGAGGAACTGTTTGCTGTTCTCGCGGCCCTGTCCCAAGCGCACGTCACCGAAGCTGAACCAGGCGCCGCTCTTGTCGACCACATCGCTGGTCACCGCGAGGTCCAACAAATCGCCCGACGCACTGATGCCTTCGTTGAACATGATGTCGAATTCGGCGGTGCGGAACGGGGGGGCGACCTTGTTCTTCACCACGCGGGCGCGGACACGGTTGCCCACGGGGGTGTCGCCTTCCTTGATGGAACTGGTGCGGCGAATGTCCAGGCGGATGGAACTGTAGAACTTGAGGGCACGACCACCGGGCGTGGTTTCGGGGTTGCCGAACATGACACCGATCTTTTCGCGTAATTGGTTGATGAAGATGACGGTGCAGCGGCTCTTGTGAATCGCGCCGGTCAACTTGCGCAGGGCCTGGCTCATCAGGCGGGCCTGCAGGCCGACGTGGGTGTCGCCCATTTCGCCGTCGATTTCCGCCTGGGGGATGAGGGCGGCGACGGAGTCGACCACCACCACGTCCACGGCGTTGGAGCGAACCAGCATTTCGCAGATTTCCAGGCCCTGCTCGCCCGTGTCGGGCTGACTGACCAGCAGGTCTTCCAGGTTCACCCCCAATCGGCGAGCCCACGAGGGATCGAGCGCGTGTTCTGCATCGATGAACGCGGCCATCCCGCCGGCCTTCTGGGCGCTGGCGACGACGTGCAGGGCCAGGGTGGTTTTACCGGATGACTCCGGCCCGAAGAACTCACAAATGCGGCCACGCGGGATGCCCCGCCCACCCAGGGCCAGGTCAAGGCTAATCGCCCCGGTGCCGATGCCGGGCGGAACATTGGACGGATCGTCATCCAGCTTCATGATCGAGCCTTTGCCGTAGGCCCGCTCGATCTGGGTGACTGCGCGTTCAAGTGCGGCTTCGCGTCCGTCGTTTTCCGCTTTCGCGGCGGATTTTGCCATCGTTTTACCCCTTGATCCGGTGTCCTGCTTGCCGTTGTCGGCCTTGTTTTTGGTGATGGTGGCTACCATAGCGGTGGGTCTCCTACACGTCAATTTGTTCGAGCGTATGTACCTACCGCAACCCTATACGCTCAAATAGATTAAAGGTGTGATTCAGACAGAACCCTACCATAATCCGAACGAAATATCAATCGGTTTGTTCGGGTTTTGTACTTGAATCTTTCGACTGCCACTACATCCACAATTCTCTTGCCGTCGAGTACGCACTTACACGAGAATATTCACATGCTGACGGGACAGCGACCGCTGGCAGGTCAATGGGCGCGGGGCGTCTATACCGAACCAGCGATACGCGCCCGATCAGCTACTGACGCACTACCAGCGTCGGTGGCCCCGTAGGTAGCGGGGCTAAAGGTGAGCCGACTGACGGAACGAATAACCCCGATCAATGGCAGATCGCCGTATCGGGAGTTCGCGCACCCTGATGAAGGCTTGCCGAGTCCACCCTCGCCCAAAGTACACGGGCTGGGTGGGGCGTGAGCAAGCGCGCCTTACAAATGCTGGTTCAAAGTTCCCTCTTTGAACCGCCGGCGGTTTTTGGGAGAACAGCTATGTTCTTTCTCGAATGCCGGGTCAGAATAGTGCTGACACGGGAGACGCTGTGGCGAATTATCGCCGTCGTGTACATTCTCGCCGATGCGTTGTTCTGATCTTAAGACCCCCGCTCGAAAGGGCGGGGATTTTTAATAACACACACCCACCACGAGGCACATCACTTATCCTTCTTCTCGCCCTTTGGCTTCGGCCAGCCACCCTCCGGGCGCTCCTTGCCAAGCGCCTTATCTACCGCCCGCTCCCAATCGCCGTCGATCTGCAAACGATCTTCTTTCGGACCCGGCTTCGCGTTATCATCAGGCTTCTTGGTCATCACACCATTCTAGCAAAAGGGGTAGTGGATTATGGCAGACACACCAACAATCTACTGGCAAGGCCTTTCGGGCAAGAAGTATCTCTATTACATACTTCCACTCGACTTCTGTTTTGCAGACGAACCGGGGAACTATATTTTCGCAAAAGAAACAAAACCCAATACCTACTCCCCAATCTACATTGGAGAAACGGGCAGCTTGTCGGATCGTATTCCAAACCACGAACAATGGCCGTGCGCTAAACGACACGGCGCTACACATATTCACGCCCACAAGAGCAGCGATAGCGATGATATCAGGCGAGCGGAAGAAGCTGATCTGATTGCGAGGTGGGAACCGCCTTGCAACGACTGATATCTTCACGGATAGGCAGCCACCATTCCGCAAATTCTGTTGCCGCTTCTTCTAACTCAGAATCCATCGCATCCAACAGGGTTGCTATCTGATTCCTGATTTCCCTGCGGATGTTTGGTTGCCCATCGTGATGCGCGGTGTTGGCGTCGTCCATTGCACTGCCTATCCGACAAGTACTTTGGACGTCAGACGCCTACCAATCGCATTGCGGATCGCCGCTTCCATGCGCGGTCCATCCTCAATCTTGCGGTGGTTCCAGCGGAACTCGAACTCATCCAGGTAACGCTGTAGGTGCTTGCGGCTGACGTTGTGGAATGTCCCATGAAGGCCACGTTTCAACAAAGCAAGAAGCCTTCAACTGTATTCGTGGTCACATCACCACGCACGTACTCGTGGTTCTTGTGGCGTATTTTGTCGTGCTGCGCGTACTCGCGTCCGGGCTTCATGTAACCCGCCGCCTCGTCCGTGATGAGCCGCGCTGACTTACAGATCAGTTCGTTCAACGCCATCTTGAGCGTCGCGGCTTTCACGTCCGCAATCACGCGCGTGCAAACCCGTCCGTCGCGTTCCACCGCAGCGAATACCGGGACATGCCGTGCCTTGCGCGTCGATGTGTTGTTCGGCGGATCGTTCGGACGCTTTCTCGGTTTATGCGCGATGCGATGACGCGGCTTACCACCGATGAACGTCTCATCCGCTTCCACTGTGCCATTGAGTTTTGAGCAGTCCTGCGATGGGGCCATCGCCCAGCGGATGCGATGCATCAGGAACAGCGCCGACTTGTAGCTCAAGCCGGTTTGCCGCTTGATCTCCAACGCGCTCACGCCCTTCTTGCTGGTGGACGCTCGCCAGAACGCATAGCACCAGTGACGCAAAGGGATGCGGCTATCTTCCAACACCGTGCCGATGCGCACCGTGAATTGCCGCTTGCAGTCGTGACAACGCCAAAGGTATCGCCGGTTGCGCTCCCCGGTCTTGGCGTCCTTCATCTGGTACACGTCCACACTGCCGCAGTCCACGCAGCATGGTGTTCCCTTCCATCGACGCTGTTCAAAGAACTCCACCGCCGCCGTCTCATCCCCGCAGGCCAGTGGCACCGCAGCCACGATCGCATCCTTGTCTTGCCCAACCTTCGTCTTGACGCCCTTACGTGCCATGACCTGCCCCTTTCGCAGATCATTTTACATCACGCAAGGATTGCGTCAAGTAAAAAGTTATCACCCGGATTCATGTGCCGTCGTGATGATCTCTAAAAAGGTACTTCGCCACAATAACGAACAGTCCTACCACGTTTACGGTTGTCGTTGTTAACAAAGCCACAAGCACCGCATCTGAATGGGAAATCCGAACGCTTTCAATGCTGCAAAACAGGACAATGAAAAACACACCAAACAACCACCAAGATATCAGAGAAAAAATACGGTTGGCGTATGTCTTGCGCTCTTCACGATCCTGCTGAACGTCATACACCCACTCTTGTAGCCTAGCTTGCTTCGCACGCCTTTCAGTATCATCACCAGCACTAGTGTACTCATCTGTATCGGACTGGACCGCAACTACTGTTGGCTCCCCGATCTCTTCAAGATCAAGGCGCACCACATTAATGTCCTGCCCGCCAACTTCGCAGTTTTCAGCCAGCTTCTAGCCCCCCGACTGTGCCGATCGACGCTTACTAGAGAAATGCTTGCAAATCAGATCGTCCGGTATCTGTGTACCGGGCCGTGAACTACCCCCACGATTGTTCCATACCTCTTGCCAAGGCGTATCCAGCCTGTGAGTCAACGCCATCAGCTCTGGCCCTGTCTTGTGCTTGTATTTATTCCAAACCTGATGAACAAGAGCCTTCTGCGGACATTCTGGGATCGTTGGGGTCTGAAAGAAAAAGCGATTGCCCTCGCCGCAGACATCTTGATATGGTTCAGTAATCTGATTGCGGCCAAACCTCTTGAATGCGTGATAGACATCAGCAACCACCGGGCCGTATTTCCACGCCTCAATGGGCTGCCTAACCAATGGCTTACTCCCGGACAGCGCCAAGTGCCAGCCGTGCGCAATGTAGACAAGTTTCACCAACTGCATTGGCGTAACCGGCACACCATCTCGCTCAGCAAAGCCAAGTATTGTGTTGGCGACCGCTCGCCCATCATAGGCCATGGAAACACCCCATATTCCCAAGGAAGAAAACTAGCAAAACCAGTATAGCAACACTGAAATGCATTTTGCCCCAAAAAATGGACCAACCGCGCGCGAAATATCGCCAGAACCGTACTTGAAGCACGCCAATCAACACTCACCACCCCCTTGCGTTAGGTACTTACTTTCCAATTTGTTCGGACGATGTCAGGATAGCCGAACATCGACCGAACGCAAGCGGGTTGTTTATATTTTGTTCGGTTTTTTGGCGCGGTTCAGACCTGGTTGAACGAGGAAGCGGAGATTCGGTTAAGTCGCAAGGTTGGTTGAACGATAGACTTCGCTGGAGCCGGAGCTTTATGGTGTGGGTTCCGGGGCAATCCGGGGGGGATTGGCTGGTATCGGACTGACTGATCCACGTCATTTCTGGGAAAGCTGACAACGCAAAAACAAGGAGTCGGCCATGACAAAATCTCAAAGTGAAAACACCGATTGGTGGGGTCCGGTCTTTCTGATGGGCATTGGCACCGGTGCGGTGCTTTTGGCAGTGTTTGGTGTTTTCGTTGTTGGCGGGGGCCAGCAGGATGAGATATCACAGCCTGCGGTACGTACCAATCTGACGATACAGGATGAAGCGCTGACCGAAGCGCCCACCGACTGATCGCATCACATCACGCATCCAGGAAGTGAAACATGATGCCCACCTCACAACGGGGTGGGTTTTGCATGCGCAGCATGAACCTATTGGACGAGCGGGTGAGGCTGATTATGATGGCCGATCGACAATCAACGCCCCCACCCCTGCTGTGTTTCACCAAAGGCAATGCCATGAGCTTCATCCACGACGACTTTCTGCTATCCAACGACGCCGCGAAATGTCTGTACCACGATCATGCGGCGGGCATGCCGATTTACGATTACCACTGCCACCTGCCCCCGGAGGAACTCTCCGCGAACAAGACGTTCAACGATCTGTATGACATCTGGCTGGCGGGCGATCACTACAAGTGGCGGGCGATGCGCAGCAATGGCACGGCCGAGCGTTTCTGCACGGGCGATGCCGAGCCATACGAAAAATTCATCGCGTGGGCGAAGACGGTGCCGCACACGTTGCGCAATCCGCTCTACCACTGGACGCACCTTGAACTAAAGCGGTACTTCGACATCGATGAGCAACTGAACGAACACACCGCGCCGGCCATCTGGGAACAGGCGAACGCGAAGATCGCCGAGCTGAACTGTGCGGCCATTCTCGACAAGTTCAACGTGGCGCTGATCGGCACCACCGACAACCCCGGCGCTTCGCTGGAACATCACAAGAAACTGCGTGAAGAAAACATTCTGCCGGATACGGTGGTTGCGCCTTCGTATCGGCCGGACAAGTCACACCAGATCAGCAATGGGAAAGCGTGGAACAAGTACATTGATGGGCTGGGCAAAAGCGCGGGGGTGAAGATCAGCAAGCTGGACGACCTGGTGGCTGCTTTGAAGGCGCGGCACGACTTCTTCCACGCGATGGGTTGCCGGGTGTCCGACCATGGTCTGACGCACGTGCCTAACGTGACCTGCACGGAAAAGGAAGCGAAAAAGATCATCAAGAAGGCGCGCGATGGCGAGAAGGCCGAACGCATCGACGAAGAGAAACTCACCGTTTACCTGATGACGTTGTTTGGTCAGTGGAACTTTGCCGCCGACTGGACGATGCAGTTGCACTTGGGGCCGATTCGAAACAACAACGCGTGGGCGGTGGAGCACCTTGGGCCGGACACGGGGTTTGATTCGATCGGCGATTACCCCCAGGCCGAGGGGCTGAGCGCGTTCATGAGTAATCTGGCCGGCATGGAACAACTGCCGCGCACGATTCTGTACAACATCAATCCCGCAGACAATTACCTGTTCGCCACGATGATCGGCAACTTCCAGGATGGCAAAACCCCCGGCAAGGTGCAATTCGGCAGCGGCTGGTGGTTCCTCGATCAGAAGGAAGCGATGCAATGGCAGATGAATGCGCTGTCGAACCTTGGCTTGCTGACGCGTTTTGTGGGCATGCTGACTGACAGCCGCAGCTTCTTGAGCTACCCCCGACACGAGTACTTCCGCCGCGTGTTGTGCGACCTGCTGGGT
>JANQFT010000039.1 GCA_028277685.1 Phycisphaeraceae bacterium | reverse complement strand
CGCCCGGCGGTGGCACCACACACAATCAAGCGAAGCCAGCGACTGCCCGTTCCGTCACGCCGGTGCGATCTGATTTGCCCCCGCCCCCCGGAGTGACCGCGCAGGTTTTCCAGCCGCATGCCAGTGATGTGTTGATTCAAGCCCAACGCTCGCTGGACGATATTCTCGCAGACCTACCTGTGCCTGAGGCGAAATCAAACGCGCCCTCTACCATTGCGCGGGACGAACACCCACCGGTCAAAGCGGTACAAACTTATGCCATCGCCCGTGCTGCTTACGAAGCCGGGCAACTCGAACGCGCCCGTCAACTGCTGCTGCAGGTGGTGCAGATTGATCCACAGTCCCTCGAAGCTTTCCGCTTGTTGGGGCAAGTCAGCGTGGAGCTATCCAGCCACGCCCGCGCTGGTATCTATCTGGACCAGGCGTTGATGTTGGCACCGGGTGATCCGGCGACGCTTTGCCAGTTTGGCCGCCTTGCATTCGTCCAGGGCCGTTGGTTGGACGCCATTGCGGGCATCGGCCATTGGCAGCGGCTCGACGAAACATCCGTCGAACCAGGCGTGGCGCATCTTGTTCGATATCAGCTTGGCATGGCGCTCATACGTGCAGGCTTTGATGATGCCGGTATCCAGCAACTGCAGGCATTTCTGGTCCAACGCCGGCAATATGATCGGTCCAGCCGATACTTGCGTCACATGGCGGCACTGGTTCAACGCGAACCGGCGGTACACGTGCAGATCGGTGACGCCCTAGTCCGCTTGAAGCGTTATGTCGAAGCGGAACATCATTACCGCCTGGCCTCTGAAAGCACGTACATTCTGCCCAAGGCCATCCTTCCCCGTTTGATTTATACCGATTTGGTGTTTGGTGACGATGCCGCTGCCGTCCAGCGACTGCTTGAACTGAATTGGGCTAGTGCACCTGATGACGCAGCACCCCTTGCACGGTATGTAATCGATCATGTGTCTGATCCGAAGCGTGCTATTGCTTCCTTCCAGACAGCCGCTGCGCAGGAGCCTGTTCGACCCACGCTCATGTTGGTGGTGGCATCTCTGCTCGATGAATCTCTTGTTGAATCATACCTGGCAGATCAACTCAAACGTGCACCGCACGAGAAGACGTTATTGGCTGAGTGGCTCAAACTGGCCCTTCAAAGTGATGTCGCAGTTGCTGTTCAAAAGATTGCTTTGCTCGTCGAGCGATATCCCGATCATGCTCGTCAGTTGGCGATTGGCCTGGTTACTGCGGTGGAGGATGTCAAAACCCTCTTGCCGCACGTATCGGTTGGCGAATCTCCGTCCGCATCAAACACGTACTTACGGGGCATGATGCTTCAGGCGGCTGGCAATGCCGAAGCAGCCCGCCTGGCTTACATGGCTTCTGTCCAGGCTGATCCTAACTTCATTGCGCCACGTTTGGCGGTGATTGATCTGAAACTGCGCCTTGGCCAGAACGAACAGGCGCTGCAAATGATTGATGAATCAGATATCAGTCAAAGCATGCGGCTTCAGCAATTGCGTGTGCAGGCGCTGGCTGGCCTCGATCGTTTGGAAGAAGCACTGGTTGTGGCAGATAAACTTGCCATGGAGAAGCCACGCAATATTCAGTTGCTGATGCAGCGTGTTCGCCTGCTTGAGAAACTTAAACGCTTTGCGGATGTGGAACTGTCCGCCGAGGGCATACTCAAGATTGATCCAACCTACGAGCCGGCCTATACGATTCTTTTTCGTTTGCATCGGCGCGGAGCGCCCGATGCCCGGAAATTCCTGCAGACGCTCAGGCGATTGCAGCAGGTAAAACCCAACGCGCGACTGACGCGTCAGCAAACAGCCTACCTGCACATGATCCGAAATGAACTCGATCGGGCAGTTGTGATTCTTCGTCAGTTGCATAATGAACAGCCCGGTGATTTCTCTGTTTTGAGCGATCTTGTGCGTGCGCTGGGCCGATCGAATCAATGGAAGGCGGCCCAGCAACTACTGGTTCAGCGTTTGGATGCAATCGGTGTCAATCAGACGATAACCCCAGCCACACTGGAGCTGTTGCGTCAGGTAACGTCACGCACCAACGATCGTGCGGTGTTTTATCGATACTACGAACGTCTGCTTAAAAACCAGCCACCGTCGAAGCAAGTATGGTTGCGGCTATCCAGCCTGTACCTGGATCAAAACCGCCTGGACGATGCCATCGACGCACAACGCAAAGCGATGGCTCTGGACAAGGCGCAGGCTGAGCCGGACCAGTTTTTGCGATTGGCCGAACTCTTGCGCATGGCCAAACGATACGATGAGGCGCTAACCCAGGTGAGCCTGGCTATCGCAGCTCAACCTCGTGATGCTCGGTTGTACGTGGTCAAAGCGCGAATCCTTCACGACAATGGGCAATCTGAAGATGCAGTTCAACTGTTGCGTGATGCGCTCAGTCGTAGTCTCGATGACACGCTACAACTGCATGTTGAATTGGCTGAGATGTACATGGCCATCGATCAACTCACTTCAGCCGTCGAACAGATCGATTTAGCCATCGCTGCCCATCCCATCCGGGCTGCGCCGTTGCACTATCGAAAGTCACACTTTTTTGTTCGTGCCGGTCGTACCGCGAAGGCTGAGGATGCGCTCAAGGCTGCGCTCGCCATCGATCCAAACTTCAGTTCTGCCAACAACGATCTGGGTTACATGTGGGCAGACCGTGGCGTAAATCTGGATGAAGCACGCAAGCTTGTTCGCAAAGCCCTCGCCGCCGACCCGGATAGCGCCGCGGTACGCGATTCGATGGGTTGGGTCTATTACAAGATGGGTGAATTCAAACAGGCAGTGGCGATGCTACGCAAGGCCACAGAACTGCCACGCGGTGATGATCCAGTGCTGTACGATCATCTGGGTGATGCCCTGTGGCGTATGGGCGAAAAAAGCGAAGCCATCACTTCATGGAAGAAGTCGTTCGAATTGCTCGAATCTTCTGCTGAAGGCGGCATGCAGCGCGATAACCTGAAACTCAAACGTTCGCTGGACGCCAAGCTACGTGCGGTGGAAAAGGGTGAAATGCCGCAGACTGCTGAAGTGCCAACCAAGCCCATCGAACCTGCCCCAGCCGAATAGTCGGTACGCACGTGGGCATCCCAATTCGCTACAATACCGTACTCGATCAAGCACTCGAATCATGCTATCGCGGAGGCATCGATGGCCGGACACAGTAAATGGGCCAATATCAAGCATCGCAAGGCGCGTCAGGATGCCAAAAAGGGCAAGGAATGGAGCCGTTGCGCCAAGGCGATCATTCTCGCGGCCAAGGCCGGCGGTGGCGATCCCGAGCAGAACCTCACCCTGCGCTACGCCATCGATGACGCCAAAAGCTGCAACATGCCTAAGGACACCATCGAGAAGGCCATCAAGAAAGGCACCGGTGAACTGGCTGGTGGCGACCTCGAACAGATCATTTACGAAGGCTACGGCCCAAACGGCGTGGCCCTGATGGTTGAATGCTTGACCGACAACCGTAACCGTACTGCCGGCGAGGTACGCCACGTTTTCGATAAATACGGCGGCAACCTCGGCACCAACGGCAGCGTGTCGTACATCTTCACGCCCACCGGTCAGATTCTCATCCCCAAAGACGCGGGCGATGAGGAAACCATTATGGACAAGGCACTCGAAGCCGGCGCAGAGGATGTCAGCGATGAAGGTGAATACTGGCAAATCACCACTGAGCCTAGCCAACTGCATGCCGTGCGCGGTGCGTTGACCGAAGCGGAACTGCCGATTGAATCTGCTGAGATCACCATGGTGCCCAACAACACGGTCGATTGCGGCGGCGACATGGCCAAGAAGGTAATGACCATCGTCGATATGCTCGACGACTTGGATGATGTGCAGCAGGTCCACGCAAACTTCGATATCTCGGAAGAAGATTTGGCCGCATTGGAGTGAGAGAAGTTTTTGATTGACGATTTAGTTCGAGTTCACAATCACAAATTGAAAATCGAAAATCATCATGGGTTTATTCGACGGCACACCTTTAGAACGCCCCGTCACCTGCGAAGATTGCGGGAAGGCACAGGACAACTGCCAATGCCCACGTGATGCTTCCGGAGGTGTTTGTCGACCGCAAGATCAACCTGTGCGTGTGCGACGAGAAAAACGTCGTGGTAAGTGGACCACCGTGATATATCAACTCGATCCCGATGCGACGGACCTGAAAGCGATGCTCAAACAGTTCAAAGCCAAGTGTGCCGCTGGCGGGACGGTGACGGCCGACGGCGTTGAAATCCAGGGTGACCATCGTGACCTCATCGTCGAATATCTCAAGTCTCTTGGTTATCCGGCCAAACCTGCCGGTGGGTAGATCACCATGCCTGAACTGCCCGATGTGCTGACCTACCTGCAGTGCCTGCGGCAGCGGATCGAAGGCAAGATGTTACGCCGACTCCGTGTGAACAATCCATTCGTTTTGCGGTCGGTCGATCCGCCCCCGGATGATTGTGAAGGCAAGGTCGTTGTGGGCCTGTCGCGCATGGGTAAACGTATTGTCATCGCACTTGAGAGCGATGTGTATATCGTCATCCACCTGATGATCGCAGGCCGGTTTCGCTGGGCGGATGCGGAGGGAAAACCTGCTTCGCTCCGCGCCGGGTTGGCCACCTTTGCGTTTGATTCCGGTCTGTTGACGCTGGTCGAAGCGGGGACGAAACGTCGTGCGTCGATTCATCTGGTG
>JANQFT010000018.1 GCA_028277685.1 Phycisphaeraceae bacterium | reverse complement strand
TGCCACTATTGTGCCACGCGGCAGCGGCAAGCTAACGTGAATTCCAAAAAGATTGTTCCCCAAAGATGACCACCGTGTTGCATGCAGCAAGCAAGTAGCAAGTAGGGTGGGTCAAACGAAGTGGACCCACCAGGCTCTCCCTCGCCACGCGGGCCTGGCGGGTCCGCTCCTTCGTCGCTTGACCCACCCTACGAACTGCACGTGCGGCAAAGCGCGCCGGGTGCCACATAGCCTCCCTTCAGCAAGTAGGGTGGGTCAAACGAAGTGGACCCACCAAACTCTCCCTCGCCACGCGGGCCTGGTGGGTCCGCTCCTTCGTCGCTTGACCCACCCTACGAACTGAGCGCAGCAAAGGGCCGGATGCATTCTGGTCGGATAACTACCAAATCCCCGCCACCGATCACGATTGCCCCCTATTCCTCCACCACCTTCCGTACCGCGACATGTTCGTCGTTCTGCAGTTGCTGAGTCTGTGCATCGTTGAGTCGACCGCGTCCGAAAAGAATGCTTGCCGCACACTTGCGTTCGCCCCAATGTGGTGATTCAAGCATCTCGAACAGCGCTGCCTCCGCCGCTTCGCCGAGGCGCTTGAACTGATGGCACGCTTCGCGCACCACCTTGGATGGATGCCGCTCCGTGAGGCATCGCCGCAGGTCGGGGATGGCTGCGATGCCGCGTTGTTGTGTCATGGTACGAAGTGCTGCCGCCCGGGCGGCGGGTTGACCCTCCCACGTCAGTTCTTGCTTCTCCGGTTGCGGGTTGCTCATGCGAGCTTTGGCCAACACCCACGCGATGGCGTTGTGATTGAGTACTTCAGCTGGCTGCTCCGTTGCCCATGCGAGCAGGTGATCGCGGTAGTTCACACACAGCGATCGCGTCACCATCTGCTGCCACTTGCGCCCACCACCACCGTGTTGCATATCATGGATGAGCACCTCAAACGCCACCGGATCACCGAAGCGCGACAACGTCAGGGCGGCGGCAGCGCGCAGATGGGCACTATCGGTCTGCATCAATTGCTCTAACTTGGCCCGGCCACCCGATGGGTGTTTCAGCATCACCTCGCCAGCGAAACGCCGGTGACCCGGTTGATGCGTGTGTTGCATTGCAGCCAGACAATGGACCATCGCGATTGGCAGGTCTTCCCGTATCGCCTTCCACCAGATCCAACCGTTGGCTGCCAACCCCACGCCTGCTTCCAGTGCTTCGTGGACAATTTCATCGGTGCGTTCAGGCTGAAGCTCGCAAAGCGCTCGACCCGCGCCCCATCCGCGGCCAGTCGTGAGTTCGACCTCACGAAAAATGCGTTCGAGCCGCGCGATCACCTGCGGATCACCCTTTGCATGGCGCAACGCCTGGATCGCATCGTAACGTTCGTTGGTTGAACCCTCGTCGATCAGTCGGAGCAATTCATCGCGCATGCCGGGTATCTGCAGAATGCTGCCGCTCTTCAGTAAATGATGACTCACCCAATGATCATTGGTGTACAACAAACGCATCACCGGCCGCAGAGCCCGCGGATCGCCAATGCGACACAGTGCCGCGGCCGCCGCTTTGCGTATCACCTTACGCTGATCAGCCAACGCGCTACACAACGGTTCCACCGCATCTTCACCCAGGTCCGCCAAGCGCGTGATGTATGCGTGCCGGTCGGCCCCGGCAGACTCAGCGGCCTCCAGCAGTTGTCGCACCGCCTGGCCGAAGTCATCGGGCAGTTGTTCGCAAGGCAGGTTGTTCACCACCATGATCATTTCCTTTCGTAGGGCTTCGCGGCCACGCTGCAGGCGACCGAGAACCGTGGCTTCAGTGACACCCAGGTACGTTGCGATGTCCGTGTAGCTGAGTCCGCTGATGTAATGCATGCTCAGCGCTTCCCGGTTCACTTCGTTCAGCCGGGCGAGTGCAGCGCGCACCTGGTGTCGTTGTTCATCACGTTCGAGATCAACCATGGGCAGCGCATAACGTTCGGGTGATTGATCGTTGAGCGTTCTGGTAAGTTTGTTCAGCCGACGCTGTTCGCGCATCGCTCTGCGTGCAGTGTTCTTCACGATGCCGTACAGCCAACCACCGAAGCGCGCGGGATCTTCAAGCTTCGAAAGATCGCGGTACGCACAGAGCAGCGCATCCTGCACCACGTCCTGCGCCATCTCGAAATCGTTAAGAATGCCGATCGCCGTGCCATAGGCGTACGACTGGTACAGACCCACGAGTTGGGCGAACGCATCATGCCGGCCAGATCTTGCCTGACCGACCAACTTCACAACCTGATCTTCATCGATGACCATGGGCACCGGGGTTTTCAAAAAGGACCGGGCGGAACGGGACTCGAACCCGCAACCTTTCCCATGGGGACCGCTCTTGCCATTGAGCTATCCACCCGGTTCTGTCTCTATTGTGC
>JANQFT010000013.1 GCA_028277685.1 Phycisphaeraceae bacterium | reverse complement strand
GGGTGAGCAGGGCATTCAAACGCTTCCATTTGCGGCTGGTCTTCTTGGCGGCTTTCTTCTCCGCGGCATCGCAGGGGGTGACGCCTTCGGCCTTCTTCGTCTCGGCGATTTCCTTGTCCACGCAGTACGAAGCGTAGTACGTCAGCGTGCGGGCGGCCTGCACATCGACGGACATGTCCACCAGCAATTCGCGCACGGCGGGAAGGTTCTCGATGGCGGTGTTGAACTGCTTGCGGCTATGAGCGTAGTTGCGGGCCACGCGGAAGGCTGCTTCTCCGATACCGAGCGACTGACTGGCGATGCCGATGCGGGCGCCGTTCATCAGGCTCATGACGTAGGTGACCAGGCCGCGCTTGGTTTCACCGATGAGTTTGGCCGGCACGTTGTCGAAGAACAGTTCGCACGTGGGGCTGCCGTGGATACCGAGTTTTTCTTCGAGGCGGCGCACCTGCACGCGGGGACCGCGCTCGACCAGCAGCAGAGACAGGCCGCGGCCATCGGTGGTGTCGGCTTCGGTGCGGGCAAGCACGAGCAGAATCTCACCGCAACCGTTGGTGATGAATCGCTTCACGCCGTGCACGAACCAGTTGCCATCGTCATCCTGGTACGCGCGGCATTTGCAGGCTTGCAGGTCGCTGCCGGCGTCGGGTTCGGTCAGCACCATGGCGCCGGTGTGGTTGCCGTTGGCCATGTCGGGCAGGTATTCCTGCTTGATCTGCTCGTTGGCGAACGCGTTGATCGTTTCGGCAATGCCCTGCAGGCCGTAGATGTTCATCAGTGAAGCATCGGCCCGGCTCACGATGTCGTTCGTCATCGAGTAAAGCAGTTGCGGGCAGTTGATGCCGCCAAAACGGTAGGGCAGGGTGAAGCCCATGACCTCGGCCTGACTGAGCACTTCCATCGCCTTTTGAATACCGGGCGCGTAGGTCACGCTGCCGTCGTCATTCAGCACGTTTCCCACGCGATCGGTTTCTTCTGCGGTGGGGGCGATCACATCGCCGCACACAGCGCCGAGCGCATCGAGAATGCGACGGTAGTTGTCGACCGCGTCCTCAGCGTTCTCCGGGGCGAAGTCGAACTCTTCGTGAAAGCGGTACCCCTCTTCCTGCTCGTCGGCCAGCTCGGCCATGGGCAGGTGGTTGAAGAGGAATTGGATGTCTTCATTATCGGTGAAGAAGTTGGGCATGGTGTTGATTCGTTAATTCGTTGACTGGTTAATTCGTTAACTGGTTAACTCGTTAACTCGTGCAGGTCTGATTGGTTCTTCCCGGATGAACGAGTTAACCAATTAACGAGTTAACGAATCCACGACCTCACGCTTTCTGCGCTAAATCCTCGACCTTGGCTCCGCTTCGCACGGCCTTGGCCAGTTTCGGCACCACCAGGGTCAGGTCGCCGATGATGCCGTAGTGGGCGAAGCTGAAGATGGGGGCTTCGGGGTCGTTGTTGATGGCAAGGATTTTCGCGCTTTCTTCCATGCCGGCCCGGTGCTGGACCGCGCCGCTGATGCCGCAACTGATGTACAGTGCCGGACGCACCGTGGTGCCGGTCTGACCGACCTGGTGGTCGTGACCGATGAACCCGAGGTCAACCGCGGCGCGACTGGCACCGACCGCGCCACCGAGGGCGCCGGCCAGTTCCCACAGCAGTTTGAAGTTATCTTTGCTGCCCACGCCTGCGCCGCCGGACACGATGATGCGTGCACCTTTGAGGTCCACGCTTTTTTCGGCGCGGTGTGATTCGATGATCGTCAACGGACTGCGGAAGCCGTTGAGGTTCGCGTCCACGTTGACCAGTTCGGCCTGGCGGGTGGTGTCGGCTTCGGGCATGACCATCACGCCTTCGCGCACGGTGGCCATCTGGGGCCAACGGTCGTAGTTGATGATGGTGGCGATGATCGAGCCGCCGAACGCCGGGCGGATTTGCAGCAGCAGGTTTTCGTGCGTGGTGCCGTCTTTGGCTTCGTGATTGCCGATCTGCAGGGCGGTGCAGTCGGCGGTGAGGCCGCAGCGCATCTGCGAGGCGATGGTGGGGGCGAGGTCGCGCCCGATGGCCGTCGCACCGTACAACATGATCTGCGGCTTGAACTGCTCGATCAGATCGCAGATGACTTTACGGTACGGCGCGGTCTGATAGTGGGCCAGCTTCTCGTCTTCGACGATGTAGACCTTGTCGGCCCCATACCCACTGAGTCGATTGGCCAACTCGCCGGTTCCGGGTGCACCGAGCATCACGCACGCCAGCGGCACGTTCAGTTCGTCGGCCAACTCGCGCCCTTTGCCCAGCAGTTCCAGCGGCACCTCGGAAAGCTTGCCCGCTTCCTGCTCTGCGAAAATCCAGACTTCGCCATTTCGGTTAACGTCGATCATATGGGTCTCGTTGACTCGTTAACTGGTTAATTCGTTAACTCGTTAATTCGTCGATTCAAGTCGTTGCTCGGGTACGAGTCAACGAATTAACGAATCAACGAATTAACGAACGCCATCACCCGATGGTGTGTTCTTCAATCAGTTCAGCCACCACGGCGGCGACGCCTTCGTCGGTGGGGGGGAATTCCTTGTAGTCGCCACCGGCCAACACGATCGATTGCACGCGGTGCACCTTCGTGGGGCTGCCGGCTAAGCCGCACCATTGCAGGTCGGCTTCGATTTCTTCCAACGACCATTGCTCGATGATCAGCCCGTCGTCGGCCAGTTTCGAAAAACGCTTGGCGGACTCGGCGGTAACGGCATCCTTGTTGTCCTTACCCAACTCTTTGGCGACCTGCTGTTCGACCTCGGTGGAACAACGCGCCTTCTTCATCCGCATCATGCAGCGAACGCGTGGCGGACGCGGGGTGTTGGCCGTTTCCATCACGGTCAGCAGGGCGGGCAGTTCGCAGTTGACCACTTCGTGCCCGTTGCCGACGTTGCGTTTGACGGTGATGCCCTTGTCGGTGATTTCGCGCAGTTCTTCGACGTAACTGATCTGCGGGATTTCCAGTTTCTCCGCCAGTTGCGGACCGACCTGCGCGGTATCGCCGTCGATGGCCTGACGACCGCACAGCACGATGTCGGCCTGCAGTTTCTTCACCGCACAACTGAGGATGTAACTGGTGGCCAACGTATCGCTGCCGCCGGCTCGACGATCGGTGATCAGCACGCCACGATTCACGCCGCGGAACAGGCATTCCCGCAGCACATCGCATGCCTTGGGCAGTCCCATGGTGATCGCGGTGACCGTGCCGCCGTACTGATCGCGGATGGCCAGAGCCATTTCCAACGCGTTCAGGTCTTCCGGATTGAAGATGGCCGGCAGCGCGGCGCGGTTCACCGTGCCGTCGTCTTTCATGGCCTCGCCAGTGATGTTTTTGGTGTCCGGAACCTGCTTGACACAAACGACGCAATGATAGGGCACTAGGGGGCCTCCAACGATAAATCCAGCGCAAGCAGAAAGAATAGCCAAACGTCAGAATTTGGCAAGGCCGGCAGAAAATGATCGAAAGAATTCAGCCCCCCGTGGCTGCAAACGGACATCATATGCCTGAGACTGCTCATTGCGGCGACGGGGCAGCA
>JANQFT010000629.1 GCA_028277685.1 Phycisphaeraceae bacterium | reverse complement strand
CCAGCGACCGACTCGCCGCCCCCTCGGACGTGGCCGTGGCCAGTCACCCCACCGACTACACGCAATACCTGGGTTATCCCACCTACCGCGATGTGGCCTGCCGGGCATTCATGGCGGGACTGAAACGCCTGCCTCGGCACAGTAGATAGCCAGATCTTCTGATGCCTGAAACTTTATTCGCGTGACTTGCCCTTGGTGAATTTGGCGCTTTGGTGGTTCACGATCTGATTCGACTAACCACCGCCTCGGCGATCGCCTTCGCCCCGTTGCCACGGTCGTGCTTGGTCAGGCGTCGACGCAATTCGTGGCGGGCTTGTTCATTGGTCATCAGCTCGATGAGCATGGGGGCGATGGTTTTGGCATTGGCTGGGCCATCGGCGGCATCATCAAACATCAGGGCGGCACCATCATCGACCAGCGGTCCAGCGTTGAGTTTCTGGTGTTGATCCACGTGATGCGGATACGGCATGAAGATCGTCGGGGCGCGGTTGGCGATGGCCTCGGCCACACTGTTCGCCCCGGCCCGACTGATCGCCAGTGAAGCGGCGCTCCATGCCAAACCCATGCGATGGCAGAACGGCAATACCGCGGCGACCACGCCCTTCTGTTTGTATGCTTCCCGCAGTTCAACTTGGTCTGCCGTACCGGACAGGTGCAACACCTGCCACTCATTAAGCCGCGTGATGAAGTCGCCGTTTTCCAACAAAGCCAGCATCGTCTGATTCAAACTACGGGCCCCCTGGCTGCCACCCACCACCAGCAGGAGTGGTCGATCGGGCGCGTGGCCAAGTTCCAGCCGTGCGGATGAGGGATCGCGTCCGCCGATGGAACGTTTGGGCAGGGGCAGGCCGACCTGTTGCACGTTGGGGCCGAGTTGTTCTGCGGAATAGGCACTGAACACTTCATCCGCTTTGCCGGCCAGAAACCGATTCGCTTTGCCCGGCACCGCGTCGAGGTTCACCAGCACCACCGGAACGCCCTGCCGTTTGGCCGCCACCACCACGGGACCACTGACGAATCCGCCCATGGCGACGATACAGGCGATGTGACGTTCGCGCATCATCTGCCGTGTCTTGCGTTGACTGGCCGCGTACTTCAATACGAATCCCGGCCAGTGCCATGGTTTACTGGACAGTCCCACCACCGATAACGGCGTGAATTGCTTTTCCGCTTCGCTCAAAATCTCACGATCAATCGCGCGATTCGAACAGACGAAATGCGTCTGGAATTCCCGATCCAACACCGCCAACTGCTCCGCCACGGCAAGAGCCGGAAACAGATGACCTCCGGTGCCACCGCCGGCGAAAAGGATGGTTTGGTTGTTGGGCATGTGTTTCTCAGGCATTGAATCACGAAGGGCGCAAAGACACGAAGTCACAAAGAATAAACCTTTGTTTACATCCAACAAAATTAACACTTTGTGACTTCGTGTCTTTGCGCCCTTCGTGCTGTACGACTCAGCTGGCAACAGAAGCCGCGCTGATCGAGGGAACGGCCGGCGTCGATGCCCGCAGTTCTTCGCTTTCGATCCGGTTGATGCGGTCGATCGCGGCCAGCAAGCCGACCGATGCGGCGCACATCACCCAGCCGGTGCCGCCGCTGGAAAGTAAAGGCAGCGCGATGCCCTTGGTGGGCACCATCACCGTGACCACCGCCAGGTTCATCACCGCCTGCAGGCCAATGGTCAGCAACACGGCAAACCCCAACAGGCGACCAAACGCATGGCGGCAGTCGCGCAGGATGGCTACCGAAGTCCACAGCAACACCAGGTATAAACCGATGACCATCGCCGCCCCGGCCATGCCCAATTCTTCACAGATCACCGCGAACAGGAAATCGGTCGTATCTGCCGGCAGATACCCGCCCAGGTTCTGCGGCCCAGCCCCCAGCCCCCAGCCACCGCCGCCGTGGGCGAAGGCAACCATCGACTGAATGGTGTGGTAACCGATGCCTGCGGGGTCGGCGAAAGGATCGAGGTAGGCCAGCAACCGTTTCAGGCGATACGGGCTGATTACAATCATGCCCACCACTGCGGCAATTCCCGGAAGGATGGTTAATCCGACGTGCCACCAGCGAGCGCCGCCGGCAATCAGCACCATCAGGGCCACGGTACCAATGAGCACGGCCGTGCCCAGGTCCTGGGTGATAATCAACCCGCACACTACCCCTACCAGTAACACCGCGGGGGCGAAACCCGCCCAGAACTTCCGCATGCCCCCCGCATGGCGACAACACCACCACGCCAGGGCGATCGCCAACGCCCACTTGGCCAGTTCACTGGGTTGGAACGTCAGCCCCCATGAACGCAGACCAAGGAACAACCAACGACGCGAGCCGTTGATGGTGGCACTGAACGTGGGAATCAGTGCCGCGACACACAACGCCACCGCAAGCAGCAGGAGCCAAATGATCGGATTGCCCAGTCCGCGGGCCTGGTACACACGACGAATGTCGATGCGTGAGGCGCACCACATGGCCGCGATAGCAAGGATGGCGTAGATCGTTGGCCTGCCCAGCAGTAGTGCTTTGAGCGTCACCGGGTCACTCCCGTATGACATGGCGGCACTGTTCACCATCACCACCGCGACACACAACAGCGTGACCACGGACCACTGCAACATCTGTCCGGATGAGGGCATTTGAGTAGTGTCGGCAAGTCGTCGTCTGTCGCTGCAAAAAGGCATCGAGACATCAAGCGATCAAGCCATCGAGGTATTCCCTGGCATCAGGACAGCCCAGCCCATGCGAGTTATGATGCTGTACTCGGGCATCACCTTAATGGCTCGGTGCCTAATTGCCTCGATGGCTTTTTCAGGAAGCACCCAATGTCTGACGAAATTCTGCAACACCTTCAAGCCGGCGAAGAAGACGCGATCGCGCGGCTGTGTGAGTTTCTTTCGATCGCATCGATCAGCACCGACCCGGAATATGCGGACCACTGCCAGGCCGCGGCGGAGTGGATTGCCGAACGACTGAATCGCTTGGAAATCTCTGCGGAATTGATGGAAAGCGATGGTCATCCGGTAGTAGTGGCGAAGACGGACGAGGCTGGGCCGAATGCGCCGCGGATGCTGTTTTACGGACATTACGATGTTCAACCGCCCGATCCGGTGGAGAAGTGGGACAGCCCGCCGTTCAGCCCGTCGATCCGCGATGGTCGCATCTATGCCCGCGGTGCCTGCGATGATAAGGGCCAGTTGATGACCTTCATCGAGGCGGTGCGTGCATGGCGTCAGGCGGGGAAGAAACTTCCGGTCAACATCACGGTGCTGATCGAAGGCGATGAGGAACAGGGATCGCATGGGCTTGAAGCGTTTATTGCCAACCACCGGGAACTGCTCTCGGCGGATGTGGCGATCGTCAGCGATACCGCCATGTGGTGCAACACGCCGACAGGCGAGCCGATTCCCGCGATTACGTATGGCCTGCGTGGCCTGCTGTATTACGATGTGAAATTGTACGGCCCGACGCGCGATCTGCACTCCGGGGTGTACGGCGGGATGATGAGCAACCCCGCTACGGAATTGATGCTGGTGCTGGGCCAGTTGTTTGATGCGGACCATCACATCACGGTGCCGGAGTTCTATGATGATGTGCAAACACCGACGGAAGCCGAACGGGAAATGTGGCAAGCGTTGGCATTCGACGATGCGAAGTTCGCCGCGTCGATCGGTGTGGATGCCCTGCATGGCGTGGCGGGTTTCGACACGCTCCAACGCGGCTGGGCGCGCCCCAGTTGCGATGTGAACGGCCTGTACGGCGGCTACATGGGTGAAGGCGCAAAGACAGTCATCCCCACGTTCGCCGGGGCGAAGGTGAGCTTCCGCCTGGCGGCTGACCAGAATCCCCAGAAGATCGACGAAGCTTTCCGGGGGTGGCTGGATGAGCGCACGCCCCCGGGTTGCCGCTGGGAGATCACCGACCACGGCCAAGCCACACCAGTGATCGTCCCCATCGACTCGCCCTACCTGACCGCAGCGAAAGCCGCGCTGGCAGCAGGCTTCGGTCAACCCCCAGTACTGGTGCGCGAAGGCGCCACCATCCCGGTGGTCGCACTATTCAAGCAGCTACTGAACATCGACACCATGCTCATCGGCTTCGGACAGAACGATGATGCGATTCACTCGCCGAATGAAAAGTTTGACCTGATCAACTTCCGCAATGGATGTCGAACACATGCGGCGTTGCTGAGTGAACTGGCGAACTGAGGGTGTGGGGAATGTCTAATGTCTAATGCAAGAACCAGTGTCTAGCAGTGGACATTTGATTCTCACGATTCTTTAGACATTGGTCATTAAACATTAGGCATTAGCCGCTAGGCTTCGATCGGATTCTCGGCCTTCTCGCGTTGGCTTTCCTCGTAAGCGCGGCGCATGCGCACCGCTTCGCGGGCGACATCGTGGGATTCAACCAGGCGTTGACGAAAGATCGCCAGCACGCGCAGCACCGATAACGCTGCCAGAAAGGCGAGGATCGCAAGGACGGGCCACAACAGTTCGAACCAAACAGGCATGGTTGTTCTATCGGTCAGTCAGGGGCTTGAGCTTTGAAGGGGTGACAAACACCTTCACGTACCGACCGATAGCAAGCGATATAACCAACCGGCAGGCAAATCGGGGTGACGGTAAGGATAACCAGCCACCGCCTGCGCGGCAGCGTATCCGCTACGAACCGCACCTTCCATCGTGGCCGGCCACCCGGTGGCACACCAGTCGCCGGCCAGAACCAGATTGCTGATTTTACCAGTGGCTTGCGGTCGCAGGGCATCGATATTCGGCACAGCAGCAAAGGTGGCGCGTTTTTCCTTGATCACCCGACCGCGAACCAGTTTGATTTGTGTAGCGCGCGGCGTGTAAGCGGCCAACTCACGCTGCGCCATGTCGAGAATATCATCTGAGGATCGGCCAACCCATTCATCCGCGGCCGACACCACACCATGCAGGCAATAACCGCCACCCGGTTCATCGAAACCTTTGTTGAACACCCACTGCAGCGGTGAGTCGACCAGCACCATGTGCGGCCAATCGATGGGCGACCGCTCATACCACAGGTGAATGCCAAGAATGGGACTGACACTGATCGCATCAAGCTGTTGCAACCGTTCATCCACATCGATCGCACCGACCGGCAACACGCGGGCCAATCGATCGAACGGCAACGCGCTGATGTAAGTGTCCGCCTCGACCGAACGCCCCCCCGCCAGGTCAACCCCGGTGATGCGCTGGCCATCAAACCGCAGTTGGTGCACACTGCTGCCGGTCAGCACACGTCCACCACGTTGGGTGATGTAGTCGATCGCGCCGGCATACAACTCACCCAGCGGCACGTTGGAAGTGCCCATCACGTAGGCCTGCCGATGCGCGAGAAAACCTTCCTGAAAAACCTGCAAGGCGTAATTGGTACTCAGTTGATCCGGCAACTGGTTGCACGCACTGATGGCGATCGGTGCCCAGAAACGATCGATGGCTTTTTGCGTCTGCCCGTGCTGGGTTAGCCATTGTGAAAACGGCATCACATCCAGGTCGCGCCGCTTCTGCCGTGAGGTACGGATGATGCCGAGCATCGCTTTGCTGATGGCCAACTTGTCGCGCAGGTCGAGCGTTTTGAACCGCAGCATCGACAGCGACAAATGATTCGGTGCCGGCAGAAAGGAAGGCTTGAGGATGTCGTGATGGCCCTGCTTATCGAAAAAGTGAAGTTGCGGATGCCACGTGATGCGGTTGGTCACGCCCAGCCGATCGTAGAAGTCCAGCAGGTTGGTGCAACACTTGAGCAACACGTGCTGGCAGTTGTCGATGGTTTGCCCCGTCGCCGGATCGTTGAAACTGGTGGCCCGACCGCCGAGCACCTTGCGCGTTTCCACCAGGGTAACAGCGACATCCGCTTCCACCAGGCGCAGCGCGGCGGCCATGCCCGCCAACCCGCCGCCGAGTACTGCAACCGAATGACTCATGCATTCATCCCTTGCGGCGAAGTGTTGCGCCCAGCGCGATCATGCCCTTACGCAGGCTGCTCAGACGAACACGCTTCGCAGAAAGCACACGTGCCGGATCGCTAACAATCTTATCCAACAGGCCACGATAGATTGTAGTCATGGCCCACAGGCACGCCTGGCCATCGGGATGGATCAATCGATCCAACGGCGCCGAACGCTGGTAGTAATCCATCGCACGATCCGCCACCGCACGCAGCCCCGCCGCTACCACCGCATCGGGCTTGCCCAGCGTGAACATGGATGGGTTCAGCTCATACACACCGAACATTTCGGCCGGCAGGTACACCCGATCGCGCTCGGCATCCTCCAGCACATCGCGCAGGATGTTCGTCAACTGAAACGCAATACCGCGCCACTCGGCCAATTGACGTGTTTCCTCGCCCCCCTCGTAACCCCATACCTGAATGCAGGTCAGTCCCACCACCGACGCCACCTTGTAGCAATAGTCGTACAGTTCATCGAACGTTTTGTAGCGTGTTTCGTCCTGGTCAAGCAGTTGACCATCGAGCATGGCGTGCAGGTAATCATGTGGGATGCCGTGGTTGATCACGGTCGCGCGCACCGCCGGCCACAGTTGGCCATCCAACATGCTCGCAGCCGGGTTCACCGCTTCAAGGGTCTGCGCACGAAACTGATCGATCGCTTCGCGTTTGGCTTGCTCATCGCCCGCATCGTCGGCCAGGTCATCCGCCTGCCGCATCCAGGCGTATATGGCATACATGGCTGAGCGCTTCGGCTCGGGCGTCAGCCGCATGCCGTAGTAGAAGTTCCGTGCCCGACGCTGGGCCACGTCATGACAGAACGCCCACGACTGTTGCAGTTGCGTATCCGATTCGCTCATCCACCGATTCCTTTCGCCTTGCCCACCAATGCACGCAACATCAAACATATTTTCGCCGCCTTGTTGAGCGCCGGGCGATGCTCAAGTGTGTTGTAGTCGAGCCGTTCGATCATCTTCAACACGGTTTCACCGCCCAGCGTGAACAACGCGACACTCGATCGCACCCGTCGATTCAACATGGGCAGCAGCGCCCGCCCTTCGGTAAACAGTTGCTGTGTGCGGCCAACCAACGAGCGCACGGCATCGCGATAGGCTTGCTGCTGATCGGCGGACAGTGGTTGCCCATCGCGCACGGCGGCGACCAGATCATCATGCGTCAAACCATATTCAGTGAGTGTTTCGGCCGGCAGGTAGATGCGGTCGCGTTCGATGATGTCTCGCTTCACATCCTGCCAGAAGTTGGCAAGCTGCAAGGCGGTGCAGGTGCGGTCGGCGTACTGCTGACGCTCGGCATCACGATACCCGCACAGGTACAGTATGATGCGACCGACCGGGTCGGCACTGCGCATGCAGTAGCCCACTGCCTGATCCCAGGTCTGGTAGCGAGTGACGTGCTGGTCCTGCTCGAACGCGCTGATCAGTTTTTCAAAGGGTTGGGCGGGAATGTCGAACCGAGTGACCGTCGGATGCAGAGCCACGAACACCGGAGGTTGCGGGCCGCCCTCGTAGCACTTGGCCAGTTCATCGCGCCACCACGCCAGCAGTTCCAGCGAGCGAGCGGTATCACCGCTTCTTTTGATTTCCCTTTTCAGACCCTTTACTCTTTGTGAGTGATTAGAAATA
>JANQFT010000526.1 GCA_028277685.1 Phycisphaeraceae bacterium | reverse complement strand
CGTTAACATGACCGTTCGGCTCATCATCACGACTCCTCGTTTGATGGCTGCACTGATACTGACATCACCCAGGCGAAAACCACTGGGATAATCCCCTGCCCGATGACGTTATGGTAACACGTATGGCGGTGCCGTTGATCCCGGAACTGGGAAGAGATCCTGGAATAGGGAGGAGACCCGACGATATGGCCCGTGGTGATCGACGGTGGGCAGTTCCACCGGCTGGATAAAGGACCTGTGCGAGACGTTCGAAGTGTTCGATTGAAGTGGCGAACCCGAATCACGAAGCGTGGCGCTGGAAGCGAACGAAGCGGAAGACGGATCAGGATGATGCGCTGAAGTTGGCGAAGCTGAGCGAGGCGGGTCAGTTGTCGACGGTACAGCTTCCGAGGCACTTTTCCTTTTAGCATCCGCCAAAGTGGTTGATACGAGGAGGTTAGGGATGATAATCGCGGCAGGTTCTGAATCATTTGGGGTTTGCCATGCAGTATCGCAATCCGATTCTTCGGGGTTTCTATCCTGATCCGAGCGTTTGCCGGTCGGGGGATGATTTTTATCTGGTGACGAGTACGTTTGAGTATTTTCCAGGGGTGCCGGTGTTTCGCAGTCGGAACCTGGTGAACTGGGAGCAGGTTGGTCATTGCCTTTCGCGTGATTCGCAGTTGCCGCTGGGGGGGGCGCGGATCAACGGGGGCATTTATGCGCCGACGATTCGCTATCACGATGGTCGGTTCTACATGGTGACCACCAACGGCAGTGCGAAGGGGCATTTCTACGTGTGGACGGATGATCCGTCTGGCGAATGGTCGGAGCCGATCTGGGTGGATCAGCCGGGCATCGATCCGGATTTGTTCTGGGATGATGATGGGTCGGTGTGGTTCAGTTGTACGGGCACGTCGAAAGCGATCGCACAGCGGCAGATCGATATTGAGACGGGCAAGTTCTTAGGCGAGACGCATTTCACGTGGGGTGGGTGCGGCGGCAAATGCCCTGAAGCGCCGCATGTGTACAAGGTGAACGGCGTTTACTACCTGATGATTGCGGAGGGGGGAACGGAGAATGGTCATTGCGTGACGATCGCGCGGGGTGAGAGTCCGGTTGGGCCTTGGGAGTCGTGTCCGCATAACCCGATTGTGACCCACCGCAGTACGGAGTTGCCCATCCAGGCGACGGGGCATGCGGACATCGTGGAGGATCAGAACGGCAACTGGTGGATGGTGTGTCTGGGGATTCGACAGACCGGTTACCCGATGTACCACGTGTTGGGTCGTGAGACTTTTCTGGCCCCGATGAAATGGGAGGATGGTTGGCCGGTGGTGGCGGCTGACGCGGAAGGGGCGCAGGTGGCGGAGCAGATGATGGGACATGATGGCCTGCCGGCGCCCACGCCGCTGGATGATCACGCGCGCGAAGAGTTTGTCGAAGGACGTTTGTCCTTGCGGTGGAATACACGTTGCAACCCGGTAGACGCAACGCTACTGAATGTTGAAGAGCCGGGCGGATTGCGTCTGAAGTGTCTGCCGGCCAGCCTGGACGTGATGGAAGGCCAATCCTGGGTGGGGCGGCGTCAGCAGCATTATGAATTTCGCGCGACCGCAGCGGTCCACTTTGATCCGCTGGCAGAGCGCGAAGAGGCGGGTATCACGGTGTTTCAAAACATCTTGCATCATTACGAAGTGGCGATCACGCGGCGAGAGGGGAAACGGTCGCTGATCGTGCGACGGCGCATCGGATCGCTGGCCGCTGAGGTGGCGTGCCTCGATGCGCCGACCGGCCAGATTACGCTGATGATCGAGGGAGATGAGCAGACGTATCGTTTGGGTTACATCGATGGTGCAGGTGACACCCGCGTCATCGCAAAAGGTGAAGCGCGGTATTTATCCACCGAGGTGGGCGGTAAGTTTACCGGGGTGTACTTGGCGATGTACGCCACCGCGCATGGTGAAGCGAGTGAGAACGCGGCCGCGTTTGATTGGTTTGAGTACGAGCCGAAGTGATGCTGTGAGCAGCGTTGCAGACGACGCAGCTATGATTCGAGCAAGCCTCATCCTGTTTCACCGAGGCTTCGCAGGACAAGAGCCGCCTACGCCAAGGCTATGGCAGACGGGAGGCTAAGGACTTTCCGGTCTTGTCTCGCCGCAGTTCCAGCATTGGGCGAACTGGGGTTCGACTTGTTCGGAGCAGTTGGGGCAGGGCCAGGTGGGGCCATCGGCGTCGGGTTGATGGTCGAGCAGGCGGTACACGATTTCACAGGCGCGTTGCAGGTCCTGTTCGGCCACATGGAGCGAAGGCATGGTCTGCGGGGTGAGGGGAAGATCACCGCGCGCAAAACTGAGGGTTTCGCCCATGATTTGCGCTTCGATGCCTTCCTGTTCGAGGTGGCCTTTGAGGAATCCGGCTTCCATTTCATCGCGGCAGTAGCAGACCTGTTTCATCGCAGTGCTCCCCATGGATGGTTCACCCGACTTCACCATCAGTATCATACATCCAGATGTAGGTCGGGGCCTGCCCCGACTTCGGTAGTGGTTCAGTTTGCATCCTACGAGCCGCGACGGTGAAGGAGCGGTCGTCGGGCCGCAGGAAGTACCGTCTTCTTCATGCGGTTGAGCCGACCGCTACCTGACGGGCGCGGTTCGTTGAGGCTCGTTGATTCGAAATAAACCACTACCCCGACTTCGGTGGTGCGGAGTGAATATGGGAAAGGTGGTAAGCCCGGAGGCGAACGAACCACCCCGAGAATCGGCTCCGCCGAATCAAGGGGCGATTGCGCGTGTGAACTGATGGACAAGTCATCGTGGTGAAGGCAGGACATTCTCACATTCTTAAGAAAGTGAGAATGTCGTATGCCCGGTGATGTCCCATACGACTTCCGGGGGCGGCTCGGCGGGAGCTTTGCCCTCCCAGGGACAACTTCCGTAGTGGATTACGCCATCACATCCATGGCAGCACCGGCAGGCAGGTTGCGCAGCCAGTCGAGGAAATCACTGGTGGCGGTGGCGTCTTCCTCATCGTCGCTGGATGCGGCGGCTTCATCATTCTCTTCGAGCATGCTGAGCAGTTGGTCGATGGCATCGGTATCCTCCGAGCCACCCAGCCCCCCAGCCCCCCCCATACCACTCATGCCGCCCATCGCGCCCATGCCACTTCCGGGGCCCATGGATTTCAT
>JANQFT010000523.1 GCA_028277685.1 Phycisphaeraceae bacterium | reverse complement strand
GACTCGGGGGGGAACAGGTCGTTGATGCCGACGAACTCGACATCGCCCTGTGCCAGGGCAGCGCGGAACACCAGGCGTCCTCTTCGCCCGCCACCGCCTGTTTCACACTTGGAGAATCTCAAGATGGCCATCAAAGTAGGTATCAACGGTTTCGGCCGCATCGGACGCCTGGTGTTCCGCGCTGCCCTGGCACAGGGCGATGTCGAGTTCGTCGGCATCAACGACCTGTTCCCCCCCGAGTCGCTGGCGTACCTGCTGAAGTACGACTCAATTCACGGCAAGTTCGACGGTACCGTCGAAGCCACCGACAACGCCCTCGTCGTCAACGGCAAGACCATCCCCTGCTGTGCCGAACGCGACCCTGCCGCCCTGCCCTGGGGCAAGGTCGGCGCTGAGTACGTCGTCGAATCGACCGGCCTGTTCACCGACATCGACAGTGCCAAGAAGCACCTCGACGCCGGCGCCGGCAAGGTCGTCATCTCCGCTCCCACCAAGAGCCCGGACGAAGTGCCCACCATCGTCATGGGTGTGAACCACGAAACCCTCAGTGGCGATGCGAAGGTCGTGTCAAACGCTTCCTGCACCACCAACTGCCTGGCCCCCATCGCCAAGGTCGTCAACGATAACTTCGGCCTGACCGAAGGCCTTATGACCACCGTCCACGCGATGACCGCCACCCAGCCCGTGCAGGATGGTCCTTCGAAGAAGGATCTCCGCGGCGGCCGCGCGGCCAGCGTCAACTGCATCCCCGCCAGCACCGGTGCGGCCAAGGCTGTCGGCCTCGCCCTGCCCGAACTCAAGGGCAAGCTGACCGGCATGGCCTTCCGCATGCCCACCATCAACGTCTCCGTGGTTGACCTCACCTGCAAGACCGAAAAGGCCACCAGCTACGCCGACATCTGCGCCGCCATGAAGGCTGCCGCCGAAGGTCCCATGAACGGTTACCTGGCCTATACCGATGACCCGGTCGTCAGCACCGACTTCATCACCGACCCCGCCAGTTCCACCTTCGACGCCGACGCCGGCATCGAACTGAACAGCAACTTCTTCAAGCTGATCAGCTGGTACGACAACGAATGGGGCTACAGCAACCGCGTGGTCGATCTGATCAAGCACATGCAAACCCTGTAATCGATCCGCTCCTGCGAACACGATACATCCTGGGAGCGTTCGGTTACCGCCGGACGCTCCTGTTACGCGCACGAAGTAGCACGAGTAGCACACGAACCAGGAAAGCCATCAAGGCATCGAGGCACCAAGCCACCAAGGAAAAACGGTGTGCCAGCGAATACCTTGATGGCTCGATGGCTCGATGCCTTGATAACTGATTCACTTTTTTGCTCAATCACTTAGATGTGTCTTGGGCTGGACCTCATGCCGCATCGCAGTACACGAGGAACACCATGATCGACTTCCCGAAAAACGGAAACTCAAACGCCGCCCCACTCGCCCTAGGTTGCTGGGCGTTCGGCGGCGGGTTCGGTGAACAGGATGACAACCAATCACTCACCGCCATGCAGGTATCGGTCGACAACGGTGTCGTCCACTTCGATACTGCCATGGCCTACGGCGGTGGGCGCAGTGAAAAACTCGTCGGCCAGTTCATCGCCGACAAACGCGACCAGGTCTTCATTGCCACCAAGGGCAACACCGACAAAGCCACCGGCGAAGCCATTCGCAAAACACTCGATAAGTCCCTCGAGAACCTCGGCGTCGATTGCATCGACCTCTACTACATCCACTGGCCCCGCGCCAAACAGGACATGAAGCCCGTTCTCGCCGCCATGGAAGAAGCCCGCGCCGCCGGTAAGTTCAAGTACCTGGGCGTTTCCAACTTCGGCGTCGATGTGATGGAACACGTGAAAGACGTGGCGAAGATCGACGCCAACCAGATCTGCTACAACCTGTACTGGCGTTACCCCGAAGCGGATGTCATCCCCTACTGCATCGAGAATGACATCGCGGTGGTGACGTACTCCTCCATCGCACAAGGCATCCTCTCCGGCAAGTTCGGCGAACAGCGCCCCACCTTCCCGCAAGGCGACAACCGCAACAACGGTCTGCTCTTCGACGAACAGGTCTGGCCCCACCTCTACCCCGCCACGGAAAAGATGAAAGCACTTGCCGCCGAAGTCGGCCAACCCCTGGTGAACCTCGCCATCCAATGGGTCGCCCGCCAACCCGGCGTCGCCAGCGTCCTCCTCGGCGCCCGCAACGAAACCCAAGCCAGAGAAAACGCCGCCGCCGTTGCCAACCCGGTCAGTGACGACGTCATCGCGCAGTTAACCACCATCAGCGATGAAGCCATCAAACACGTGCCCGATGTGGGCAACATCTTCCGGTACTACCCGGAGTGAGTAAAACGCGGAGCGTGGAACGCGGAACCGCTTCAGATCACCGCCCCACATTTTGCGCGGCTCGTTGATGGCAAAGACATTCAAACTGGCCCACTACCTCGAATTCCGAGTTCCGAGTTTCCTGTTGCCTCGCCCGGAATCTGTGAGGATAATGCCCCAATCACTTCACCTTCTTCAACAGGGGCGACATCATGAATCTCGGCAGACTCGCACTCGCATCGGTGGTGGTGTTGGTGTTCATCTTCGTTACCGATTTCCTCGTGCACGGCTTGGCTCTGATGGGCATGTACGAAGCCACCGCGGACATGTGGCGACCGCAGGAAGAAATGGAAAAGATGCGCCCATTGATGATGATCGGTCAGCTTTGGATCTCCATCATGCTTTGCACGTTCTATGCCGTGGGCTGGAAGAACCACACCCCCGTCGGCGGTTTGCAGTTCGGTTTCCTGCTTGGTCTGTTCAACGTCGGTTCACTCTGGATCATGTACGTCGTCGAACCCTACCCTTTGAACCTCATCTTGGCCTGGAGCCCCATGCGGCTGCTCCAGCCCACCATTGCCGGCCTGATCGTCGGCGCAATCTATAAACCGAAGAAGCCGGAAGCAGCTTGAGGCTCCAGTCCGCCGTAGCCTTGGCGTAGGCGGATGAGTCTTGAATGTTGGCAATCCCGGGTGGCAACCCGGGGAGCTGGGCTTGAGTGATCATACCCAAGCCGGACTGCAGCGAAGCGCAAGCCCGGATTCCCCCTCTAACCTCCGTATTCCTCTGGGCGCGACCGCGCACAACTTCGTGGTATTTGGGGTTTTCAAACTTTTTCGCCCGAAAAGGCCCGATTTCGTCCCGAAACGGCCATTTTTCCCCGATTGGGTCTCCCTCAGGGTGACAAATGCCAGCAGATGCGCGCACGAAAGTGTCACCCCCCTATATAGGGGCACGCTTTTTGAGGCGTGAGTCTCGAGCGATCCCCGGAGCGCGTCCAGGTCAACACAAATCATCTCAACGTATTGTAAATATCGATTTAGTGTTGCGATTTTCGCATTTAGGGCGCATATTTGAAGGTACAGTGCTGCTGCGGGCAGCGGGAGAATGTACTTCCAGGATGAATGTACTTGCAGGAATGGGAGTTTTTGATGCTGAATCGAATGATGGGTTTGGGCGCGTTGGTGATCGCAGTGGTTGCAGGGTCATCTTCCGCAGCGTTGTACAATCAAACACAGTCCGGTGCGGTGGCGTTTCCGGATGCCACGCCGGTCGTGCTGACCTTCACCGGTGCCCTGCCGGCGATCAGTGATGCCACGCTGACCCTGATCGCCACCGGCGGTGAACTGGCGAACAACAACAAGCGGCTCGAACAACTGAAAGTCGAAGGCGACACCTACCAGACCCCCGGTCAACCCGCGGGTTGGATGCTGCCGACCAACTTCCTGGATGGTGCAGGTGGCACGCCAGGGCCGGTGATCATTCCGCTGGCGGACCTGAACGGTTATGTCGCGGATGGCCAGGTGGAAGTGTCAGTCGTGCGACCGGGCTTCATCGCCGGCGGCACGTTCGATGTGGTGCTGGAATACAACGCGGTGCCCGAACCCGCCTCGATGATGCTACTCGGTAGCGCTGGGTTGGTGGTGTTGCGACGCAAGCGGAAACGCAACGGCCAACACACGTGCGATGCCTGATGACCCGCGATGCCGCTTCGTGGTATCGCGGCTTGGGTTGGTTCTGAGTTCCCGGCTCCCGGTTACCGGTTACCTTTTCACGCCGGTGTCAGTGCCTTCTTCCACAACTCAACGGCTTCGGGGTAAACCGCGCTCGCCTGCGTGGCCGACTCACTGCGCGGTGAGTAATCGCGAATCACTTCGCCGATGCCCTTACCCAGAATCGTCTGGCACGATTCGTTGATCATGCCGGGCTTACCTTCGAGCAGTTCGAACAGGATGGTCTGAATCCCGCCGGCCCGGTGGCAATCTTCCATGTGATACATCGGGTTGCTCGGCGCGAGTTTGCAGAGCGTGGGCGTTTGCTTGCTGATCGCATCGATGCGGGCGACATCGTATTCGACGCCAGCTTCACGCGCGATCGCCAGCATGTGCAATACCGTGTTCGTGCTGCCACCCATCGCGACGTCCAGCGCGAACGCGTTATCGACCGCCGCTTCCGTCACGATATCGCGGGGCAGGATGTTGTTTTCCAGACAGTACATCACCTGTTGGGCGGATCGCTTGAAGTGATCGACCCGCGCCGGGTTCAGGTTGTGATGTTCACCCGCGATGATGGTGCCATTGCCGGGCAAGGCCCAGCCGAGCGCCTCGTTCAGGCAGTTCATGCTGTTGGCGGTGAACATGCCGCTGCACGAACCGCACGTGGGGCAACTCATGGATTCAACTTCCAGGAGTTCCGCTTCGGTCATCTCACCGGTTTGCACCTTGCCGACACCTTCGAACACGGTGATGAGGTCAGCCGGTTTGCCATCGGGTGTTTTTCCCGCCTTCATCGGGCCGCCACTGACGAACACGGTGGGAATGTTCACGCGGAGCGCGCCCATCATCATGCCGGGCACGATCTTGTCGCAGTTGGGAATGCAGACCATCGCATCGAAGCAGTGCGCGTTGCACATCGCTTCCACCGTGTCGGCAATGATCTCCCGACTCGGCAGCGAGTAGTTCATGCCCTTGTGGCCCATGGCAATACCATCGTCCACGCCCATCGTGTGAAACATAAACGGCACGCCGCCGGCCTCACGCACAGCTTCGCGAACAATCTCGCCCACTTCCTGCAGGTGGACGTGGCCGGGGATGATATCGGTGTAACTGTTGCAGATGGCGACGAAGGGTTTGGGCATATCTTCATCGGTCACGCCCGCCGCTTTGAGCAGACTGCGATGCGGTGCCCGGTCGAAACCCTTCTTGATCGTGTCGCTACGCATGGTACTTCTCCATCAGGTGAGGCGGCCATGATAGCAGGTGATGGGGTTGTTTACCGGCAGGACGCCAAGAAGGCCAAGACGCTGAGATATTCAACCACAGAGGACACAGAGAGCGCTGAGAGATAGAAGGTTTCGGGATGCTGAGAATCAACAATCCTTCGGCTTCTCTACATCCTCCGCGTTCTCTGCGGTGAACAATCTGATCCTGCTTTGCGCCTCGGCACCCTTGGCGTCTTGGCGGTCAACCAGATCAATTCACTCATCCGTCACGCAGCCTTCGCTGGCGGTCTTGACGTTCTTGATGTACTTGGCCAGCGTGCCGCGGGTGGCTTTGTATTCGGGTTTCGTCCACGCGGCGCGGCGGGTGGTGAGTTCATCATCACTCACGTCGAACGAGATGGTGCCGGTTTCATCGTCGATGGTGATCACATCGCCATCGGTCACCAGGGCGATGGGGCCGCCTTCCTGGGCTTCGGGGACGACGTGGCCGACGATAAACCCGTGGCTGCCGCCGGAGAAGCGGCCATCGGTGATGAGGGCGACGCTATCGACCAATCCCGCGCCGGCGAGGGCGCTGGTGGGCGTGAGCATTTCGGGCATGCCGGGGCCGCCGGTCGGGCCTTCGTAGCGGATGA
>JANQFT010000515.1 GCA_028277685.1 Phycisphaeraceae bacterium | reverse complement strand
TGCGCTACGTCGCCGTTGCTAAGTCGTCAACGGTTCACGGCTGTAGCCCAATCGATCCAACGCCCACCCCCAATGTTCGCGCACGCGCGCGATGACGGTGTCGTCCAGACGGTGATCGTTCTTCTGGTAGTTCCGCCGCGCTTCCAGGTGATGACTGATCACAGGTTCAGCCGCATTGAAATTACCGATTTGCAGTGTTTCGTAGATCGAACGCAATTCGCCAAGCGGGTCACGCTCTAAATCTTCGTAGCGCAGTTCGATCAATTTTTCCGTTGGGATCAGGTGGCGGGTATCGAAGTATCGCTGCATGACGCGGTTGTATTGGTCAAGAATCTGTTGCTCGATATCTGCCATCGACGCACACTGCAGCCCGACGCGCTCGACCATGCGGCGGCGCATACGCAACATCGATGCGTACACATCAAACGGGTTGCGTTGAATGTATACGAAACGCGCCCCCGGAAATAATTTCGCTAGTTCAGCAATGCGCGCGGTGTTGGCTGGATTCTTTAGAACCAACGGCTTGCCCTGTCGCGCCTTGGTGACAGACTTGATGAACCGCACGTACTCGGATCGCCAGGCGTTGCGTTCATCATCAGTCAATCCCTCAAGCATCACCGCACGATCAAAATGGTGTCGGGCATGACGGGGAAAGTAGAACGCGTGGTAGTAGGAGATGTCGTTCAGCACAGCCATGGCGCATTCCTCTTCAAACGGCGCATCCATGGTCAGGGCGATGTTGTCCATCGGTCGCGTGTGGGGCACCGCCCAGCCGAAGAAGTAGCGAATCCACCAGCCGACGTGGATCGACTCGGGCGCCAGGGCATGCCACATCGAAACGTAGCCGAGTTGCGAGTCGGCTGACAGCAGTTCGTGCAGCCAGGTCGTGCCGCTACGCCAATGGCCGAGGATGAACACCGGTGGGTGTTCGATCTGCACCTGGTCGATTTTTCGGATGCATCGCCAGCGGTGTTCCAGCCGCGTGAGTACACCCATCGCTGACCAGAACGAGATCGCACGACCCCGCCCACGTGCTACCGGTTCAACGGGCCCATACCGCTGACGTAATTGTGACCAGTTCCTGCATGAGGTAGCGCACAGCAGGTGCATCCGCCCCTCGCTGGGGGTGATCACATCGTCCTGTAGCCCGTGAATCGGTTCGTTTTGGCCCACGGGTAACAGTCTAGCATTTGGGTGGATGGATGCAGTCCCGGGTCACGCTGAGCCTGCTGGTGCACCGCCGATAATTTCACCGATTTTGATATGTTCCGTCATTCGGGCTGGTTATACTTTATTCAGTGACCATGATTGCCACAGGGGGTCGTCTGGGGGTCGGTAGGCATGTCCATGACTGCATGTCACACATCTTCTGTTGACCCGGAACAGCGCTTGTTAGAGAAACTGCGCGAGCACTGTGGTCAGGAAAAGTTCGAAGTTCTTCGTCATGCTGTACCGGTGCTGACGGGCCTACTGGCTGAAGCACACGATCATCCTACAGCCCATTTCTATCCCGCGGTCCGGGAAACCGTGCTTGAGCACTGCCCCATGCACCACGCGCAGTTCACCGGCCTGCCGGATGCAGCCGAAATCGAGCAGTGCGTCGGCATCGTCTGCCAGGTGATGGAAGAAATGCGCTGCGCTGCCGTGCAAAGCGGCTCTTGGTCCGATACGCCCTGCCCGCCGCAATTCTTCGGCTAGCCGCCGTGATGGTTCACCGCAGAGATCGCTGAGAACGCAGAGCATTCCTTTTCGGCAATTGCTGCGTGGTATCCTGCGCGAATCAACTCTGCGATCTTTGCGTTCTCTACGGTGATTCTTCTGATTGGCCTTGACATCCATTCAATTCTATTCAACAATTCATCCGGATTAACGGATGAATTGTATGCCCCACGCCCCCGACATTGTTGATTGGATGCAGGCACTCGGTGACACCACCAGACTGCGTGCGCTGTACGCGCTGGAGAAAGCTGAACTCACCGTGGCCGAGTTACGTGCGGTATTGCAGTTACCGCAGTCGACCGTCAGCCGTCACCTGAAGGTGCTGGGCGACAGCGGTTGGGTGGCCAGTCGGCGCGAAGGCACACGCTCGCTCTACCGCGCGACCTCCGATGACCTGCCCGAAGCCGGTTCGCGTATGTGGGCGCTGGTGCGTGAGCAGATCGGTTCCGATCGCGCTGCCGAACGTGATGATCAACGCCTGCAGCGCGTGCTTGATGAACGCCGCACGAAGAGCCAGGCCTTTTTCGCATCCGTAGCTGGTCAATGGGATAAGCACCGTGATGAATTGTTCGGCGACCGCTTTGATGCCCTCGCCCTTCCTGCGCTGCTCGACAGCACCTGGACCGTGGGCGACCTTGGCTGCGGCACGGCGCAGATGGCGGAACTACTCGCCCCATTCGTGAAGCAGGTGATCGCCATCGATTCGTCCGCCGCGATGATCAAAGCGGCGCGCAGCCGCCTCAAGGCAGTGAAGAACGTCGACCTGCGTCGCGGTGAATTGGAACGTTTGCCAATCGACGATCGTTCGCTCGACGCTGCGATTATCACCCTTGTCCTGCATCACTTGCCTGATCCCCCGGAAGTGTTAAGCGACGTTGCCCGAACGTTGCGACCCGGTGGCAAGCTGCTGATCATCGACATGTTGCCGCACGACCGGCGCGAG
>JANQFT010000420.1 GCA_028277685.1 Phycisphaeraceae bacterium | reverse complement strand
CCCCTGCGGAATCTGCGACCGATACGGAGCATTCCAGCAAAGTGTGCTTCGAAGCGGCGAACCCAGCGGCTGATCGTCCCATCGATCATCGTCCTTCTCGGTGTTGCCATGGATCACACTCCGCGTACCGTCGAGCCGTTCAAACACGATGCCCGGTCCGTCCGGGCAGTGAATGTCGATTGGATAGGTACCTTGGATCACCGTGTCGGCGAAGCGATGGCCGGACAAAATTTCCTGACGGGTCACTTGATGCTCAGCGAGGATACGGTGGCTTTCACGAATGCCAATCTGGGTGGGGATTTCGATCAGCCGCACATCCTTCCAGCCCTGCATCCGCCGCATCTCTTTCAGCATCCATCGCAATTGCAGGCGGCCTTCGATTTCCGCCCGAGTCAGGTCTGACGCATCCGAAGCATTGATGCCCACCACCCGGACGCCGGCCAGCATCTGGTCGCCGGGGTCTTGAGGCATTTTCGTGCCCCACAGAAAGCAGGAGTAGTTTTGGCCGTTGTAAGCCATCGGTTTGCTGAACAGTTCCGCCTGTACCTCACGCAGCGACAGTGCATCGGGGTCGGCCCCGGAAACGCGGAAGCAGTACGTCGGCGGCTGACAGCGGTCGGTGGCGTCACCCAGCTGCGTTGGAATGCCGGTGCGTCGGATCAAGTCCGCGTCGCCGGTGCAATCTATGAATTGATCGGCTTCGACCGCGAATCGGCCGGACTTGTTCTCCACTAGCACGGTCGTCAGCCGATCATCATCACGCAACACATCGGCCGCCCACGTATGCAATAGAAGTTTTACGCCTGTGCCAAGCACCAGTTCGTCCAACACCAGCTTGGTGACATGCGGGTCGATGACCCATGAGCCGGACTGTCCGTCCGCAGCGCAGTTGTACGCTGCGCCCTGCGAATGAAGCGCAGAGATGATTTCCTCGGCCAGCCCGCCAATGACGCGCGTGGTCTTGTCCATGCCCAGCAACGTGTGCCAGATGTTGACGGACGCTGCGGTGGCCATGCCACCGAGAAACCCGTAGCGTTCGACAAGCACGACCTTGCGGCCCATGCGTGCCGCGGCCGTCGCGGCACAAACACCCGCCGGTCCGCCGCCCAACACCGCCACGTCGAATCGCTCCAGCACGCGCGTTTGGCGGGTCGGCTCTTCAACGAAACGCGATGCGCACGACTCGGGAATATAATCGCTGATCATGGTTTGAATATAAACCACAAGGTCGCAATCGGCTTTAGCATCTATGCACGAAATGATGGCCTGAAGACACGATTTCCCGCCGAATCGCCCGATAACCACGCATTGGTTCCGGAAATCAACGATCAGGAAGTGCCCGGACGATCCTCGCTCGGCGGATGATTCCAGAACTTTCTGTACATCCGGCTGAAATGGTAAACGCTGTTGTAGCCCACCTGGTTGGCCACCTCTTTGACCGAAACGGACCGTTCGTGCAACAGAAATCTCGCATGGTGCATTCGAATCCGAAGCAGATATTGCTGTGGATTCATCGACAGTCGCTGCTTGAACACCAAGCGGAAATGGTTGGGGCTGAGGCGAGACTGTTCTATGGTGCGGGCCACACAATCCGGTGCCGTGAAATGGGACGCCATCCATCGAACCGCCTTGGCCACGGCCAGGTCCGCATGGTGTGGATGGTGAGCCGCATCGACCTGCGTGGTTGCCTGGGCGCGGGTCAGAAAGCGCGCCAGCGACGCTTTCATTTCACCCTCTGCTTCCATCACACGTTCTTCCGACTGTGCCGGATACAGCGCGATGATGCGACGCATCGACGCGATCTCGGTCTTCAGCGATTGCGGCTTAGTCCAGAACAGCGTCGGTAGTTCGGGAACTGACGGCTGAATCGTATATTCGAAATACAGCAACCGAACGGCCTTGTTGTCCTTTTCCCGCCACCAACGCAGTAAATAAGCGGGCACTAGGACCATTTCTCCCTCGTGCAGCACCCATTGCTGGTCATCGAGGTAGTAGTCAAGACAACCCTTTGTGATGAGAATCAGACGCGGCGTTTCCAGAACTGCATTGTTCAGATGAAACGATGCTGTATAGGTCGTTTCAGATGCGTTGCGTAACACGAGTCGCGCAGCCAGCGCACTGTGAAGGTATTCCCACGCAATCTTCATGGCATACGACTATATCACAGAACACGGCACCCAGACTGAGGGCATTGAGTTCAATCGCAGATTTCGCGGTGAAAGAAGCGTGATCTGGTCCACTCTTGGGTGGTCCACAATGTCGGGCATTGCCCGTTGTCTTCGTGGATCATGCGGCTTCTCGCACGTCGTGGTTACGCAGGCCCGGAGTGTCCGGAATTGTTGGTCAGGATAAGCGAGGCTCAAATGAGCCCGACCTAGAAGCAAAGTAGCGAACGTTTTCGTAGCCGGCAATTGGGGTCGCCACTCACTCACAACGCTTAAGCCGCTGGACCACAGAGCCGCAGCCATCGTTGGGCTTTCGACGATCAGCCGACAACGCAAGATCTTTGGCAAGTTCAGAGCAGTCTCAATCAAGCGGCGCGGCGGTAGTGCTTTAGTAATCCGCTCAATGATTGTTCGCTGACGACTGGTCCGGGCGGTTGGCTGTTGGCAACAGGTGGCGCACGGTGCTCACTAGGGAAGATCAACACCTGATTGCCCTTCGACTGATGTGGTCGATGCTCGTTGTAGTAATCGACGAACGTTTGCACGATGAAGTCCAAGTGCTTCAGACTGAAGCATGCGAACCACTTGAGGCATTCCTTGTTGAGCGTAGCGATCCACGATTCGGCGAATGCATTCGCGTTCGGCGCCATGATCGGTGTTCTGACTCTGTTGATACCGACCGATTCAAAAACCGCATCAAAGGTCTTGGGGAATTTAGTATCCCGGTCATGGATTAGATGCGTAACTTCGATCCGATTCTCCTCCAGCCACATCAGGACGTTACGTGCCTGCTGCTTGGCCCATGTTTCGTTCGGGTGAAACGTCGCCGGCGACACGAAGACTTTGCGACTACCCAAGTGGATAAATGCCAGGCAATAGACGGTTTTCTTTCCGAACGGCGTCCAGATTGATTTGCAGAAATAGTCACATGCCACCATCGTGTTCAGGTGCATCTGCAGAAAGACCTGCCACGAGGTATCACGGTCGATGGGTTTTCGCCCCTTACCGGGCTCGGGGTAGTGGCCATGACGACGCAGAATCGCATGGATCGTCGTTTTGCAGACCGGGCAACCGAGTTTGAGCAATTCGCCAGCTATCCTTCGTGTCCCCCACAATCGATTCTTTCCAGCCATGCGGAGGACCAATTCAATGACCTCCTGTGCGATCTTTCGCTTGCGGCCTACCTGGCCCGCTTCCCTTCCTTCGGCCTGCTCCTTCACCCAACGGCAATACGTCTTGGGCTTTACAATGCTGATCACATCCTTTACCTGATGATTTAGTTCCGAACCGATGTTCAATAGAAGAGCGCGTTCACGAGGCGAACAGATGACGCGCCCCTTGAGACGAGATTTCAGGATGGCGTTCTCCGCACGAAGGAGCCGAACATGAGCGTCACGACGGGCAGAAAATGACTCGTAGATCAACCAGACCAGTGCATGCAGCGGCTGCAACATCTTCGCTTTCCCCAACCGTAAGTGCTTTAAGGGCAGAGGGCCGACAAAGACGGACACTCCCGGAACGGCAGCATCTTACCGCGTCGCCCGTGCCCGCCGAGACAAGGCATCGCTAGACCACGCCAAGAGGGGCGCGCCCCAAAAAGTGTCCCAAATGAATGACCCAAAGCCGCCAACGTGGGATAGCAACAGCAAACAACGGAGACTGCCCTAACTAACGACACCAACAAGACTTGGGCATCAAACTATTGCTACGCAATAGGTTACGAATATCGCGACTCACTAATCCCATCCTCTCCGCACGATCCCAAGAACATCCTGCACCTGATGATGCATCTCCAAGCCGATCTGCAACAGCAGAGCGCGGCTGACGCCCACTCACCGGGCTCAGCACCCTTTTTCATTTGCCTGTAGTCGTGCCGCAGATTATGGATTTCACCTTGACAATCATCAGCGGTGATTCATAATAACACCTGTTATCACACAGCTGGACAGGTGATAACACGTGATATTTTGACGTTCTTCTGCTTTCAATGCAAGTACGCCCATGACTGTGACGCTCAAACAGATTGCCGACAAAGCCCAGGTCAGCCACGGGGCAGTCAGTGCCGTGCTGAATCGTCACACGGGCAACATACGGGTGGCCACGGCCACGCGCGAACGGATTCTGCGGATCGCGGATGAGTTGGGCTATCGGCCGAACTCGCTCGCGCGGGGACTGCGTGGTTCGAAGACGAAAACGGTCGGCATGATCTGGCCCATGGTGGATGAGTGGTCGGGAGACTCCGGCGTCGGGCCACGCATTCTGCGTCGGTTGCAGGCGGAGGGCTACGCCACCTATCACGCGGACTGTGAGAACAAGCGCGATCAACTGATCAACGCGATCGACGAGTTGCGTCATCGCTGCGTGGATGCGCTGATCGTCCGCGCCACTCCGTCCTTCCTGCGCGATGCGGCCGTGTACGATCGCCTGAACGCCATGCCCGCGGTATTGGCGGTTACGCAGGAACCCATCGACGAACTGACCTGTGATCAGCTTCATCACGATCGCTTTGCCAGCATCGAGCAAGTAGCGATCTACCTTGCACAATCAGGCAAACTGCGACCGACGATGGTCGTGGCGATGGGCGATCCGGACAACCACATCAAGTACCGCACATTCTGGAATCGACTGAAAGGCCTGGGCATTGCCGAGCATTCCTCCGCGCTCATTGATTTAGGCAAACCGCGCCTGCCGCGCTGGGACATGGTGCGCGATGCGATGGACAAGGCGTACGCCGAGGGCATTGAGGTCGATGCAATCTTCTGCCTGAACGACATGGTGGCCATGTGCGTGGCAACCTACCTGCGTGAGCGCGGCGTGGCGATTCCGGGAGACGTCGCGCTGGTCGGCATGAACGATGCCGAGCCCTCCGCGTTGTGGAGCCCGCCTTTGGCCAGCATTCGACGCAAACGCGACGAAGTCACCGATGCCGCGGTCGACATGGTGCTCAAGCGATTGGCAGACCCGAAGCAATCACCATCGCTGTGCACCATCTCAATGGAATTTGTATGGCGTGAGTCGGCCGGGCCGGCTCCGCACCAAGAGAAGTAGAACGCAATCAAACGAATGGAGGACCGAAGTATGAGCACGAAACAACACCTGCCTCTCGCACTGATCATTGTCAGCCTGACCGCTGCGGCCGCCAGCGCTGTGCCGATCTTTACTGAAAGTTTTGAGGATGACAGCGCCACCATCTGGGGGAACTGGTCGCATTCAAATACATCCAACGTGATTGTGGCGGAAGATGGCGTGACCCATCCAACGCATGGCCTGATGAAGGCAGACGATGGAAGCCAGAGCATCTTCATGCGTGATGGCACACGTAACATCGCCCTGAAAAGCGGTTCCGCGATCGACGTGGTTGGTTACAGTGAGGTAACCATCAGCTTCTCCGCGGCGCAGAACGATGTGGCCAATAACTACGAATCGGGCGACTTCATCATGCTGTCGATCCAGTTTGACGATGGCCAGGGCATGGTTGAAGTTTTGAAAGACAGTGGCAAAGCAGACGGCGGCGGCAGCATGGGCAGCCCCCTGTCGTTCAGCGGTGTCCGTCTGGATCTGGCCAATGCAACGGGCGAGGAATCAGCCTTCGTCGATTACTACGTCACCGTACCGGTACCCGTGGCGGCCTCAACGTTGCAGCTCAGGTTCTCCATGAGCGGCTCGAGCAACAACGAAGATTACTGGGTCGACAACGTTGCCGTGGATGCGATTCCTGAACCGGCGACCCTGGCCCTGCTGGGTGTGGCAGGCCTGGTGGTTTGTCGTCGTCGCTGACCATCAACCTTCGCCGTGTCGAAAGGCGTTCTGTTGCGCGAACGTGCGTTCACCCTGGTTGAGCTTCTGGTGGTCGTAGCGATCGTTGCGCTGTTGATCAGCATCCTGCTGCCGGCGTTGAGCAAGGCCAAGGCGCTTGCTCAATCCACAGCCTGCATGGCGCGGCAGCGGCAGACGGGTCAGGCGGTTGCGGTTTATGCGGAAGATCACAACAACTTCGCGCCCGTCACCCAGTACAGCAAGTCGCACGCGGTTTACCCGGAATGGCGATGGGTCAAGATCATCTGGCCCTGGGTGTATGCAGATCAGACTGCACCAAGGGTGAAGGGCGAAGCTGAGAAATACTTTGGCACCATCCTCAACTGCCCCACGAAATCCGACGCCACGCACAACTGGGGAACGGGTCGCGCGTTTTCGATCAACAGTCGTCTGCCTAACCGTGACAACACAACAATCGGAGACGACGCAAACTTCGCGACACCGTTGAATGTCATTCGGTCGCCGTCTACCACCAACCTGTTCACCGAACTCTACTACTGGCATGGCGGAAGCGTGAAACGATGGGAATGGTCCAGTCACGTGAAGAACCCGCCGGGACACAGCCAGTTCCGCGTGTTCGAGCACCACAGCGGAACATCCAACGTCCTGTTCGCCGACCATCACGTTGAAGCATATGGCCACGATGACTGGCCTCGCGATGTTGCCCTGAAACACAACCGTTACGCGCCGTTCTGGACCGGCAAGTAACCTACCCGCCCTCCTCCTTCTTGAAGTAGATAAGTAACCATGAGCCGCATTGCGCAACTTGCAGTAACCCTGCTGTGCCTGATGAGCCTGCCGACCCTGGCCGAGCGCATCACCGTTTCACCTGAAGGTCCACTGACTGTGCAGCAGGCGATCGACCAGGCCCAACCCGGCGATACGGTGTTCTTAAAGCCGGGCATCTACCGCGAGCGCGTGAAGTTCACCCGCAGCGGCCAACATGGCAAACCCATCACGCTGGAAGGGGAAGACGGCGCGGTTCTAGATGGGAGTGACCCGATCACGCTTGATTGGCAACCAGCGTTCGACATCGGGCCTGGCGTGTACCGGGCTGACGCGGCGTGGAAGCCCTACCACTTTGTGGCCAACGACAAGACGCTGACTTCATTGCGTTGGGATCGCGTGACCCGCAAGGCCAGAAACGAAGCCTGGAAGTGGCCCGCCATCTTTCGGGATGGCCCGGAGGGGCGCACGCTCAAAGGTGTCGGCGGATTGATCCTGCATCGTGATGCCACCAAAGACATCATCGTGCGTTTCCATGGCGATCTCGATCCAACCAACATGACCTGGCATGCGGCACCGAAGCAGGCTGTGGTACACATCGAGAATGTCGACCGCATCGTGATCCGCAACCTGACCATACGACATGGTTGGTATGGCGTGAACGTAAGCAACAGCATGGGTGTGGTGGTTGAGCATTGCCAGGTCGGCCCGACACATCACGGCATCTGGCTGGGCACCAACAGCGATCGCGCAACCGTGCGGTTCAACAAGATCACACAACAGCCATGGTCGGTAACCGGCCCAACCCCCAACCAAGCACGAGAGAACTGGACCAACTGGATCGCCCACAAGCGCGGCGGACACTGGGACAGTTTCGGCATTGAACTCTACAAAACCGCAGGCGGACACCGCGTGCACGATAACTTCATTCACGACCACTGGGGCGGCATCGAAAGTAAAGGTGAAGGCGATCACAACCGAGGAAGCGAGATTCATCACAACCGGATCATCAACATCAGTGACGATGCCCTGGAACCCACCCTGGCTGTGGGCGATACGCGTTGGCACAACAACCGGATCGAGAATGCGATCTGCGGCTTCCGCATCAAGCACGTGACGGTTGGCCCGGTGTTCGCCTATCACAACATCTTCCTGCGCTGCACGGAAGACTTTCGAAACTACGGAGAGAAGAAACTCAAACCCGTTGAAGTGTACGTCTACCACAACACCAGCACCGCGCGACGGGCGGCGTACGTCAGCAACAAAGTGCACGGTATTGGCACGCCGAACTACTACTATTTGAATAACCTGTTCTACGCTGGCAAGTGGTGGCACAACAGCGGCAAGTCGGTCGACCCGAATTGGCACGGGGCGGGAAACGTGTTTGTGCCTCGCACCTACGATGAAGCATGGATGGCGCAGAAGCAATTCGCACACTCGCTTGGCATCGACGTGCAAAGCAAGTGGATCGATGACGGAAACCCAGGCTTTGCCGATGCGGCGAAAGACAATCTTGCCCTCACCCACGACAGCCCCGCGCGCGATGCAGCGATCGACATCTCCACCATCGTCAAGCGTCCACTGCCAGGCTTGGAAGCCGGCACGATGACGGATGCTGGGGCACTTCAGTTTGGTCAGTCCATGCCCATCGTCCCGCGACCTGCCGACCAGGTTGATTTCCCGCCTGCGGGGAGTTGGCCGGATGTGCATGCCACCCGCCGCACGGTGACGATTGCCAAAGCGAAACCCAAGCCTGTTGAGAAACCGCCTGTTGCGGCTACTGAGCTGCAAGACCTGACAGGACTGACGAACCTGTTATCGAACGGGGACTTTTCACAAGCACAAGACAACGGCTTCCCCGCAGGTTGGGGCTGGGGGAGTAAGCGACTTAGCCACCAAGTGTCGATCGATACCGACAATACGCCCATCGGCGTGACGCATGCATTACGTGTGGTCATCAACGGTACCGCCGGCCGCAGCCAGGGGGCAATCGCGCAACGTGTATCCATCAAACCGAATACGAAGTACGCCTTGGCCGCTCAGATGCGCAGCGATATCAACAAGGCTGCCATGCTTCAGGTGAAACTGTTCAAGGCTGGCAAGGAGGTGCGCCGCGTCAGTTCCAAGTGGTCGAGCAAACAATGGCTACCTTCCCAGGTCATGTTCGACAGCGGCGATGCGGACACGATCGCGGTGCTCTGTCGATTCAAACAATCCGCCCAGGCGCAGGGCAGCAAGGTACACTTCGCCGCCCTGAAACTGGCTGAACTGCAACGTTAGGCTGATCCAATCGTGAAGGATCATGTGCGCGTAGGCGCATTCTCAGATTTCACCCAAACTGCGCGTGGGAGCATAAATTGGGGGAGAGCTTCTCGATCAACATATCGCCGTGAAGACAGATATCATCGTACAGGCCAAGCAATGCATTGGATGCAAAAATGTACATGCCGGCCAATAAAGACCCGCAAACTAAACTTTGTAGCACTTTTGTAGCGCGGCGGGCTGTCAATCGGTTATTCCTACATGGTATGGCGAGTTCTCGACATCGCCATAAACAGCGGTATGATATGTAATTAGCAAGCCGGTGTTAGGGCAGCGACGGGGCTCGGAAGTGTTTCCCACCCTCTCCGCGTGGTGATGACCTGTGCATAACAGATCAAGGCAGATGGCGCTAGAGAGAAGGTGAATCTGCTCTAGCGGCTTGGTGTCTTCGATCAAACGCCTGTCCGCCGCCTGTGGGCCAGCGCCATCCCCCCCGCGGCCAGCAGCACGAGCGAGGTCGGCTCGGGGATAAAGTTTTCCGAGAGTGACAGCGTGTAGATGCTCTGGTTGAGCGTGTCCTGGGCGCCGCTTGACTCGGCGAAGGTCACGATGAACGCAAGCGTATCGCCGTCGAGGCCTTCGCGGTGCAGGTCGATCTCGGCGACTGTCCTGCTATCGAACAGTTCATCATAGAGGGCGATCTCGTGGACAACGCCGTGGTAGAGCACGAACAGGCCCGCGATGTCGCTGGCATTGCTGCCGGTGGCGAGGAAGGCCATGTTCCCATCGCTGTAGGAGAAGGTGCCAAAGGAGTGGAAGGTTTGGTTGGTGCCGGGGATGAAGGTGCTGGTATTGACCAGGTCGACGAAGCCGCCGTTGTCAATGCGCGAGATGGCACCGTTGCTGGGATACATGAAGTTGGCGCCGTCGTCGCGAAGCTGCGTGCTGACAGACCGGACCTCGCTGTTTGCCAGGCCGGTGCCTCGGCCGACGACCACATCGCCGCTGTCGAGGGTGATGTGGTCCAGGCTGCTGCCGGTGGCCAGGAGCGTGGCGTTGTTGGACGCGTCAAACAAGTACACGCGGTCGTCGCGCGTGGCGATGGCGAACTGCCCGGCGTCGGCGCTGATGTACCGCGCCCCCTCGTAGGCCACGCCGTTGGGCAGGTTCTGCTCGTTGCCGTCGGTGCGGGTCGAAAAGCCCACGGCGTTGGTGAGCACCGGCGAGACCGCCAGCATCGTGGTCCCGACGCCGGCCTCGTGGACCTGCAACACGAAGCGAAACCCCACAGGGTTACCGGGACCGGTCTCATCCAACCCGATGGAGTACACGGTCCGGTCGCCGTCGCGTGACACGGCGGCGCCGGGTGCCCCGTTGGCAAACCGCTCCGGGGCGTCGGTCTCGAAGCCGGCGAACAACGTCGGGTTCGGATCGAAGACGAGCTCGTGCGGCGTCAGCGGGATGGACGTCCTGGTCGGCGGGGCGCCCTCGAGGATGCCCCATCCACTTTGAAACTGCTCTCGGAAGGTGGCGGAGATATTCCCCGCGTCGAACGAAAACCCGTTGGGAGTCTCATCGAACGTGTAGGCTGCCGTGCCGGGCAGGTTGGTAAAAACACCCGTGGTGGCATCGAACGTGGTGTGCCCCAGGGACTTCACGTTGGTGTTGGTTGTCCCGTCGCCGAAGTCGAGGGTGGGGACCAGATCGTCGATGACAAAAAGGGCGCTTCGCAAGGTGCGCGTGCTGTCGTAGTGTCCGGCGTGCGCCGAGGCGGTGAAGGCGACGCTGCCGTTGTCGACCGCCGGGGTGAACAGCTGCGTGTAATGCACCGCGCCGACGAAGTCGAGCGGAGCATACGGGTCGTTGCCGGCGCTGGCGTCGGTCTGGCTCAGGAGCGTCGGGGTGACATCGAGCGTGCTGACCTGCCGCGTGGCAATCACCTGGGCGTCAACCCGCGATGCGGTGGCAACGATCGCGATGGCGAGAAACCAGCGGGCGGAAAACATGAAACGAGCATACATCAAGACTCCTCCTCCTCAAACATAAGCCCGCCATCAAGCTGCCCCCCCGCGACCCAAGACAGACAGTGGACAGCCGATGTTATTTTAGCCGCTCTGTACCAAAATATCTGCGCGCAACCAGCAGTAAAGAACGACAACGAGCGTGACAGCCCTATCTCTTGAACCCAATAAGCCTTGGCCTCTATTTGTCTTGTCGGCAAGGGGTTACGATATTCGATCAAGGCTAATCCCACCCTCTCCGGGCGTGACCACTCCGCGTTCTCCCATGGGCTGCCCGAATCAAGCCGTCAAACACAATCTAGCTCTGAACGTGATGATTCATGTCTCAGACATGATCTGATGCACGCGAGCGCCTCAGCATCAACAATGAACCTGCACTAAGTAGCAACAATGTTGTTGGCTCAGGTATAGCTGCCAAAACCAGGTCGCCGTTGGTATTCAGTTGAACTGCGAAAAAGCCGTTGTAGGTGTTTTGCAGACCTGCGGTATTGACGGTGAAGTGCGACGCATCGAAGCCGACAATGCTGGCGGCATCAACCAGCAGCCATTCGTATTCACCAACCGGGTCAAGGCCCGCCATCACGCCCGGCGTGCTGCTGCTGCTCATCGAGATGAGTTCGATCACAAATGGCGTGGCCTGCGAGCCGTTGAGGGTCAGCGTCGAACTACTCATGTCGAGTAAGTCCCATTGACTTCCGGGGGTGCCAGTAGCATTGCTGATTTCAAACTCATAAATCGCGCCGGCGTTCCAAAGTTGATCGCCGGTCGTGAGGGTTTCGATGGAGTTTCCTGGTGCGATGGTCGCGCCGTCGTTGAGCGTGGTCGGACCGGTGATGATACCAGAGCCACCGAGGGTCGCACCGAATTCGACATTGGCGAATCCGCTGCCGGTCGCGGAGCCGCTGGAATTGTTGACCAGTAACGTGCCGCCGTTCACGGTGGTGCCACCGGAGTAAGCGTTTTCTCCCGTCAGGGTGAACGTGCCGGCGCCCGTCTTGGTAAGGGAGCCGGAACCGTTGGTGATGTCTTCGATGGTGCCGTCGTAGGTGGAGGTGCCGCCGTTTACACCGACCGTCAAGGCGGAGATTCCGCTGCCCGAATCGTTCAGGAAAATCTGTCCGAAGACATTCGTGTCTTGCAGTCGATCGGTCGACATCGTGCCACGGTCGATGGTGAGTTGGGAGAGTATTGAGAAGAAGGTTGTAGTACCCGTGACTTCGATGTGGCCATCGGATTCGACCAAGACACTGCCTGAGCCACCGTTCTGTGCCCCACTGACTCCACCGAGGGTCAGATTGCCAGCGGTGATCATGGAGCCTGCGCCGTTCACTTGAACTCGGGCAACGGAGTTC
>JANQFT010000384.1 GCA_028277685.1 Phycisphaeraceae bacterium | reverse complement strand
GTCTCGCAGGTGATGCAGGTAGTCTTCATCGAGTCCATCGAAGCGACACTCAACGGTCACTTCGCAGTTTCGCGCCAACGGGTATTGGTTGCGGATCGCGGTGATGAGCCGGACCAACTGCATCGGTTCCAGCGCGGTGGGTGTGCCGCCACCAAAGTAAAGCGCACTGAACGGTGGGCCTTGCTGCGCCCAGGTGGTGTTGGCCAGTCGTTCAATCTGCTTGAGCGTCGCTTCGGTGTACGCTTCGAGGTCGGCTGAATCAGAGGGCTTTCTAAAGAACGCGCAGAAGGTGCAGATGCGTTTGCAGAACGGCACATGTACATAGATCGTGCGCGGCCTGGTCGCCGGTTGGGCAAGGCAGCCCCCCAATGCCTTGCCTGCCATGGGCGGCGGGACGGGTTTCGATGGAATGCCAGCGTTGGCTTCCATGTGCCCCCGCACCTTTCGATCAAACCAACGCCAGGGCGGCTGACCGTCTTCATGGCGGCGCAGCGCTTCATCCAAGGCATCGGTGATGCGCGGTTTTTCTTTTTGCCCGGGATGCATGCTGGCTTCCTCTCAAGGTGGTTTGCGGCGGGCGATTTACGCCAGTTGGCAGCGATCGCGAATCGCTTCCCACTGTGCACGGCGTTCGGGCTTCGGAGCCTGACCACCGAACGTGAAGAACACCTTGAACGCAGCTTGGCCTTCCTTATTGAAGAACTGAATGCTCAGCGTCGATACGCCATCCATATGGCTGGGCTTTTCGATGGCGAACACGTGGCTCAATGTGTCTGGACGCAGGTGCATGTCGATCGATTTCGTCTGCACGTTGAAGAATGGCCCGGTGGTGCTGAAGTTGCCAAACTTGCCAAACACTTCGAGGACGCCGGACGCGTTCGACATGATCACATGCACATCGCCCACTTCCTCGAAGCTGCGGATGATCGTTTCCCATTGCGTCACATCGAGCGGCGTGGCCTGTTCGAGGGTGACGTTGCTGATGATTTCCAGTTCCGTCAGCGCGTATTGCCGTGCGAGGACGGAGGTCATCTGATTGGGGTCTTTGGCGTAGCTTTGTCGCGCGGCGTCGAGCCGTTCATCGCGCGGCGCGTCGAGTTCAATTGCAACAAGCTGTCGGGTTCCAAGGGTTGCCATGGCGGGTTCTCCTGCCTTCTGGGGTGGGTGGGTTAATTGTGCGATTGACCGAAACGTTCCCGCCAGTTCTGTGTTTCGGTTTCAGTCACTTCATGTTGATCGCAGTCAGATTTGATGCAGCGCTTCAGTTCCATGTAGACGCTAAGGACCTGTTTCTCCGTCAGGTGCAGGCTGGTGTTGCCTACCCGCAGATGGAATGCTCCGTGTGGACAGATTCCCAGTTGAACGAAATTGTTATCTTGCAGGCACATTCGCAATCCCTTTCGGTTTCGTTCGGTAAGCGTGTTGGTGGTTACTTACGGCGTGTATCCCTCATCCGGGTCGGTCGCGCCGTTCATCCAGAGCGTCATGTTGTCCAGCTGTTTTGAAGTCATGGTTTGCACATGGCCATCGAAGAAGGCTGTGACAGCTTTGTCGTTGAAACGGCCCTGCGGAATCCCCATCAACCCGCTCGCATCACGTTCGATGCCATCACAGTCGCTATGCCATTTGCGTTCATCGGTGACCGGTGGCATCAACAGGTGATAGCCATCGGTGGTGGTGTCATCGCCACCGCCGCGCTGGATGGATTCACCGAAGACGATCAGACTCGCGGGACGTTCGACTTCGTTCTCACGGAACACCACATGCCGGTTGCGGTTGAGACGGTCGCCGTTGAAACCATGTTGCCAGGTGCTGCCGCCGATGTACGTGCCGTTGATGCCGAAGCTGGGGAACACGCTGAGTTTGTACAGCTTGGACCACGCATCGCTTTGAGAATCACTCGATGTTGGGCGATCCGGCGGAGCCACGTGGTCGTAAAGAATTTCCCAGGCGTGCTGTTCGTATGAGGCGATGCGTGCGGGATAGCGAATGATCGGCATCGCATGATCGGTGGCCGCACTGAACGTGTGACCGGACGGCACCGATACCGACAGCGGTCTTCCTTCCACATAACCGGGGGGATAACCAAACAACACGTGGTTGCTGAAGTCGCCGTGGTACATGGTGTACCCGAGCATCAGCTGCTTGCAGGCGCTCATGGCCTTGGTTTGCCGCGCAAGGTTGCGGGCCATGTTCAGGCTCGGCAGCAGAATACCAAGCAGCAGCGCAATGATCGCGACAACCACCAACAGTTCGACGAGTGTAAATGCGTTTCGACGCATCGCGGTGTTCTCCGAAGGAAACCGGCGAGAGACGGTCAAGTCGATCGCCGGTAGGTATGGCTGTCGCAGTCAGCGACAAAGGAGGCGGTTAACGCCGCCGGCGCAGGGCGGCCACCCCGCCGAGCGCGATCAACGCCATCGAAGCTGGTTCAGGCACTTCGGTAATCGCGTAAGCCTGATTGGCAATCATCGAATCGACGCGCAGCGTGTCGATGGTGGAGTGCAGTTTCTGACTCCAACTCACCTGGAAGTCGCCGGTGTAGCCGGACAGGTAAAACTCGAAGATCAGTTCCTGGTAACTGACCGGTCCCATCGGGGAGGAAACGCCAGACTGGTAGGTGACTTCCGCGATCTGCAGGGCATCGCCGTTGGCACCACCAGTGATCGCGCCACCGCCGAGTTGGGTGATCTGCAGGCCATTGAGGAACGTGCCAGTGCCGTGACCGGGGAACGAATCTTCATCGGGATTAACCGAGCTGCCGACCTGCACGATCACGTGCGTGCCGCCAGCGCCACCGTGGTTGTAGATATCCGCAGTGCTGCCGAAGTCGGCCGAGAACGAGTAGAAGTTGCTGCTGCCGGTCCTGAAGCCGGGAGGGACAACGCCGTGCGTGGGACCGGTCAGCGTCGCGCCGGCCACGTTGTAACCTTCATCCGGGGCATTGCCGGT
>JANQFT010000341.1 GCA_028277685.1 Phycisphaeraceae bacterium | reverse complement strand
CCAGCGATCAGAAAGCCGGCGAACTCACTGCAGAGATGGCGAAGCAGACAGACCTGCCTGTGGGCACGCCGGTGGCGGTGGGCGCGTTCGATGCCCATCACGGCGCGGTGGGCGCAGGGGTTAAAGCCGGCACGCTGGTGAAGATCATCGGCACCAGCAGTTGCGATTGCATGGTCGCCCCGGGCGACATGGACCTGCCGGACATTCCCGGTCTGTGCGGCATCGTGCCCGGTTCCATCCTTCCCGGCATGTTCGGTCTGGAAGCCGGTCAATCCGCCGTGGGCGATATCTATAACTGGTTCGTCAAACACCTTGCCCCGGAGAAGGCGGGTGGCGGACACGCGCAACTGACCAAGCAGGCATCGCAACTCCTTCCGGGGGCTTCCGGCCTGCTCGCGCTCGACTGGAACAACGGCAATCGCACCGTGCTGGTCGATCCGCTGCTAACCGGCACGCTGATTGGCCAAACGCTTCACACCACCGCCGCGGAAATCTACCGTGCCCTGGTTGAGGCCACCGCATTCGGATCACTGACCATCATCAACCGTCTCGAGAAATACGGCGTCCCCGTGAAGGAAGTGATCAACTGTGGCGGCATCTCCGAAAAGAATGCCATGGTGATGCAGATCTACGCCGATGTGTGCAATCGCCCGATGAAGATCAGTGCCTCGGCACAAACCTGCGCGTTGGGTGCGGCCATATTCGGTGCAGTGGTGGGCGGAGCTTATCGCACCACCAGCGCCGCGCAGCGCAAGATGACGGCCGTCAAACCTAAGGTCTTCAAACCCATCCGCAAGAACGTGAAGGTCTATGCCGAACTGTACGCGTTGTACATGCAGATGCACGATGCGATGGGTGGTGTGAACCGCAAGGCCGACCTGTCCAATGTCATGAAGCAACTGATCGCCATCCGCGATCGCGCACGAAAAGGATGAGCGATGCTTGAATCACTGAAACAACAGGTGTGCCAGGCCAACCTCGACCTGGTGAAACACGGATTGGTGACGCTGACGTGGGGCAACGTCAGTGGATTCGACGCCGACACGCAACGCATCGTGATCAAGCCGAGTGGTGTTTCGTACGATGCGATGTCGTCCGAGCAAATGGTGGTGGTCGATCTGGATGGCAACGTCGTTGAAGGCAACTTGAATCCCTCATCTGATACAGCCACGCACATCTTGCTTTACAAACATTTTCCGGGTGTTGGCGGCATCACACACACGCACAGCACCTATGCCACCATGTTCGCGCAGGCGCGTTGCGAAATCCCCTGCTTCGGCACCACGCATGCCGATCACTTCATGGGGCCGGTGCCTGTGACCCGCCCCCTCACGCCAGAGGAAGTGGACCAAGGCTACGAGCACTACACCGGGCAGGTGATTGTCGATCGCTTTGCCTCGCTCGACCCTGCCGCCATGCCTGCGGTACTTGCTGCGGGGCACGCGCCTTTCACCTGGGGCAAAACCCCCGCTGACTCGGTGAAGAATGCGGTCGCCCTTGAAGCCGTGGCACACATGGCCATGGGTACACGCACCCTCAACCCCACCGCCCCGTTGTTGGAAGAACACGTCCTTAACAAGCATTACCAACGCAAGCATGGCCCGAACGCCACGTACGGCCAGCGATAACGCCAAGAGAATCACCATGATTGATTTCGCCCCTCTGGAAGTCTGGTTCATCACCGGGTCGCAGCACCTCTACGGCGACGAAGCGCTTCGCCAAGTGGATATCGATTCACAAACCGTCGTCGATGGCCTGAACGCCTCCGGCATGCTGCCGATCAAGGTCATGCACAAACCGGTGCTGACCACACCCCAGGAAATCAGCACTGCCCTGCGCGAAGCCGACACCACCCCAAACTGCATCGGCCTGATCGCATGGATGCACACCTTCAGCCCCGCCAAGATGTGGATCGACGGACTAAGTCACCTGCGTACACCGCTCTGTCATCTGCACACGCAACTCGGTCGGGACATTCCCTGGTCGAGCATCGACATGGACTTTATGAACCTGCACCAGTCGGCGCACGGCGGGCGGGAGTTCGGGTTCATCTGCTCGCGTCTCGGCATCAACCGCAAGGTGGTGGTCGGACATTGGCAGGAACAAACCGCACAACAGAAACTCGCCACCTGGATGCGCGCAGCAGCCGCCTGGCACGACAGCCAGAACATGAAGATTGCACGCATCGGCGACAACATGCGGCAGGTTGCCGTCACCGAGGGCGACAAAGTCGAAGCCCAGCGCGTTTTCGGTTACGAAGTCAACGGTTATGGTCTGGGCGATGTGGTGGCCCACCTGAACACCATCACCGATGATCAGGTCGATGCGTTATGTGAGGATTACGCTGCCACCTATGACCTGCAAGCAGGCCTGGAAACCGGTGGAGCCAAGCGTGAATCACTCCGTGATGCCGCGCGGATCGAGCTTGCCCTGCGTTCATTCATGATTGAGGGCGGCTTCACCGCATTCACCGACACCTTTGAAAACCTGCACGGCCTGAAACAACTACCCGGCATTGGTGCCCAACGACTGATGGCTGACGGTTATGGGTTCGGCGCCGAGGGCGACTGGAAGCACGCGGCCATCGTTCGATCGATGAAGGTCATGTCCCATGGCC
>JANQFT010000329.1 GCA_028277685.1 Phycisphaeraceae bacterium | reverse complement strand
ACGATGGCGATGAGTGCACCCGTATGGTGCTTCACCCCACCAACATCCACCAGCAACAGATGCAGCACCGCGATGGCCATGAGTCGGAAGACCATCTCTTCATAGATGCCCGCGCCAATCGAGAACACAATCTTGGCCTGCCACGGGTAGTCCGATGGATTCATCAGCGGCGCGCGTTCTCGTCCCACCACCAGCGCGAAGATGAGAATGGGTATGGCCAGTGCGAATGATTCAACCAGCATCGCGCCATAGAGACGCCAATCGAATTGCCACGGATCACGTCGCGCGATATGCCATGCCAACAACACAACGATCACGAGCAGTGCCGGCAAGTGCGAACCCGTGGCGCCAAGATACTGCAGTGCATGAGCCAACACCGACCACGCCATGTTGGCCGGCAGGTGCGTCCCCATGAACGACGACCACCAGAACGTGCCCACTTCATACACCACCAGTAATGGTGCAAGGAAGATCAGCGCCTGTAGCGGTCGCTGTGAACGGTGGTAGTAACGTTCAGCATCGAACGGTGGAAGTTGTGCGGGGGACGATTGCGTCATGCACGGCGGATCGATCAGCGGGCTGGCTTATCTGCCGGTTGCGTGGCTGCACTTTTGTCAGACGTGGCTTTGGTCGCGGGCTTGTTCCGGGGGGGACCATCCAGCCAGCGCAAACGCACCAGCAACTTCGTACCCACTTCAGGCAGCGCCTTGGTGTTGGCGTACCAGTCGAGGGTGCTGTAATCACTCTCGGCGGGATTGGGCCAGACAAGAAGTTCATCGCCAAAACTCACCAGTGAGATGGCATCGCCGCTTTCATCGGCTTCGTAGATCGATCGCCCATCAGGCGTGCGCGTCATCTTCGAACCGGCGAACAGGAACACATCGCTGGTGGCCGCTTTGCCCTTGCCGTTCACCACGTACTGCGTGATGGAACGTTCGACTTTTCGTCCACCTTCATTGAACACAAACGTGACGCGGAAACGCTCTCCGGTGGGCAGGATGCGTTTGAACTCACGGTTTTTCTGCTTCACCCATTGGGTGGGCTTGCCGGGCTTTGCCCCCAGCATCAACATCGCCAAGTGAACATGCTGTGCCTTGGCTTTGAGCGCTGCGATCGACTCATGCTCTTTCGTACCGTCGATGCAGGCAACCAATTCCAACAAACCTTCGCGGAGCACGATCTGTGCCTGCACATCCACATAGCGTTCAGCTTTGTTGATGGTGATGCCCGGCAACGAAGCCTTCACTTTGGCGGGTGTCGCTTTCGCGGCAGGCTTCGCATCACCCTGAGATGGTGCAGCACACCCCAAAATGGTTGATAGAGCCAATACGATGAAAGCCATTCGACGCATGAGATTGCTCCAGCATGACGATGGTGTGATAAATAATTGTAACCCCATCTTCATGCGTGGTGTACGAAAACAAACTGAACGATTGCCTTAACCCCCAAAAAACAGCCCCCGCAGTTGCGGGGGCTGGTAGATTCGTCAATGCATCTGTGTGAAGCGTTGGCTTAACCAAACCACCGCGCGAACAGTTGGGCAGTATCAATCTGGCCGATCGGGAATTCACTGCTCTGCAGACTCATCGTTCCCAACTCATGCAGTTGCATGAAGTCGGCTTCGAGCGGGGCATAGGCCATGATGCCATATTCACCGTTACCATGGTTGCTGATATTGCCGCCGTTAGAGGCATCGTCTGATTGCAGCACGGTACCCGCAGTCGTTCGCGACAGGTTCTGGTGGTTGAAGCCCATGGTGTGCAACGCTTCGTGGACGATCACGTTGGCCAGCGCCTTGCCGTATGCATCCAGCAGTTCTGCCGCCGTGGGCGTTTCAAAAAACAGATCTGCCAAACCAGCATAGCTTTCAGCATACACGATCGCTTCGTTACTCAGGTCTTGCCCGGCCGTATCAATCGTGCTGGCCAGACCAAGCGGCAGGCCCGCACCATCCGGAATGTTGTTGGTTTCACCAATGTAGATGGTGGTGAAGTCCGTATCCGGATCCAAACCGGAGAGCGTGGGATCAATCGTAGTCAGATAGATACCATCAGTTCCGGCCAGGTAATCGGCGACGGTTGCATTCTCAACAATGGTGACGGCACCGCCCAGAGCAGCGGCATAGCCGGTGGGATACAGGCTCGACGTCAGGTCGAGAATGTCACCCGCATTCGACATGATCAGGTCGATCATCTCCGTCGTCTGGCCGGCCAGTAACGGATCGAGAATGCTCGCATCGAATGCTTCAACACCAATCTGGCCATCACTCGATTGGGTGAACTGGCCACCATCGAAGTTCAAGTAGATCAACTGCTTGTTGCTGTCAACGTTGGCACCGGCGCGGAACACATCATTGATATGGGCGATCTGTTGAATCTCGCCTCCGCCCATGGCGATGTGATTATCCGCAGTCAACCCTTGACCAATCGCATTGGCCAAGTTGGCCGGCGAGGTATCAAGCGTCATCCGCACAGTGTAGTCCGTGTCGGTTTCGAGGGCCTCAAGCGGAGTAACGACAACGTAGTAAGTCGTGGTCGTGGGTAGTTCGAAGGCCTGAATCATATCAGCGTCGCCTTCTACGAAGCCCCGATCCAAACGCGTGGTAAGGCTGTACTCGAACTCAGCCACCAACTCGTAGGTGTCGTCGGCAGTTGACAACGTACCCTGGTCATCCAATTCGAACAGTGCCATGCGAGCTGCCGCTTCGCCATCGTAGTCGATGGACAGATATTCGCCCGCTACTCCGCCGAAGCTGTACACATCCACATCGAAGGTCGCAGGAATTTCGATGCCGGACGGGCTGAGGTGCGTATCGAACGTCGAAGCAATGTGCGTCGTGCGACCAAGCATGAAGGCACCGGACACTGCCAATGGCGCATCACCGACGATCGGATT
>JANQFT010000328.1 GCA_028277685.1 Phycisphaeraceae bacterium | reverse complement strand
GATCGCTGTGGCGTGAAGGTGACGCACAGCCGCGTCCGCCGCAAGCGCATGGGCCACATCAACCTGGCCGCGCCGATCGTGCACATCTGGTTCTTCAAGAGCACCCCCAGCCGTCTGGGCAACCTGCTTGCGATCAAGACCAGCGATCTTGAGAAGATCATCTACTTCCAGGACTACGTCGTCGTCGATCCCGGCGACACGCCCCTGAAAGAGAAGCAGCTTCTTACCGAAGATGAGTACCGTCAGGCGGTCGATAAGTACGGCCTGAATTTTACGGCGCTGATGGGTGCTGAAGCGATCAAGGAACTGCTCGCCCGCCTCGACCTGCATGGCCTGGCGGCCGACCTCCGCGCTGAACTCGACGCCACCCGTTCCAAGCAGAAAACCAAGGAACTGGCCAAGCGTTTGAAGATCGTCGATCAGATCCGCAAGAGCGAAAACCGTCCTGAGTGGATGGTCATGGAAGTCACGCCCGTCATCCCGCCGGACCTGCGCCCGCTCGTCTTGCTGGAAAGCGGCAATTTCGCTACCAGCGACCTGAACGACCTGTACCGCCGCATCATCAACCGCAACAACCGCTTGAAGAAGCTGATGGACCTCAACGCGCCCGAGGTCATCATCCGCAACGAAAAGCGCATGCTGCAGCAGGCCGTCGACGCACTGTTCGACAACGGTCGTTGCCGTCGTCCGGTGCTGGGTTCGTCGAACCGTCCGCTGAAATCGCTCACCGACATGATCAAGGGCAAGCAGGGGCGCTTCCGCGAAAACCTGCTGGGCAAACGCGTGGACTACTCTGCGCGTTCGGTCATCGTCGTGGGCCCCGAACTTGGCCTGCATCAATGTGGTCTGCCGAAGAAGATCGCGCTGGAATTGTATCAGCCGTTCATCATCCGCAAGCTGAAAGAACATGGCCTGGCCGACACCATCAAGTCCGCCAAGCGCATGCTCGAACGGCGCGACCCCGAAGTGTGGGATATCCTCGAAGAAGTCATCTACCAGCACCCCGTGCTGCTGAACCGTGCCCCCACGCTTCACCGCATGGGTATCCAGGCGTTCGAACCGGTCCTCGTGGAAGGCAACGCCATCCGCCTGCATCCGCTGGTCTGCTCCGGCTTCAACGCCGACTTCGACGGCGACCAGATGGCCGTCCACCTGCCGCTTTCGATCGAAGCCCAGACCGAAGCCCACGTGCTGATGTTGTCCACCCACAACATTTTCAGCCCGGCCAACGGTCGCCCGCTGATCTCGCCTTCGCAGGACATCGTGCTCGGCGTCTACTACATCACCGCGCTGCAACCCGGGGTGAAGATTGCCGAACTGGATGTTTCCACGCTGCCGCATTATCGCGACGCGATGGAAGCCCTCCTCGCCTACGACATGGGTAAGATCAACATTCACGATCCCATTGCCGTCCGTTTCAAGTCCAGCCGTTATACCGAAGTGGTCAACGGTGAGACCGATTCACCCATTCCGTTCCCCGAGAACAACCGTCTGATCACCACCGTCGGCCGCATCCTCTTCAACGAAGAATGCGCCAGCGGCATGCCGTACTACAACTGCAGCCTCGGCAAGAAGGGCTGCAGCCGCGTGATCGACGATGTTTACGCCTACCGCGATCGTGCCCACACCATCGACTTCCTCGACAAGATGAAGCAACTCGGTTTCAAACGCTCCACGCTCGCCGGCTTGTCGTTCGGCATCACAGACCTTCGTATCCCCGCGAAAAAGCAGGCCATCATCGCAGCTTCGCAGAAGCGCGTCGACCGCGTTGAGAAAGCCTTCCACGCCGGTGCTCTCACCGAACGTGAACGCTACAACCAGTTGCTCGACATCTGGGCGCACTGCCGTGAGGAAGTCACCAAGGAACTGCTGAACGAACTGAAGAACGACCGTCGCGGTGAAGGCGGCGTGGTTGCACCGATCGATAGTAAAGAAGGCAAGGCCTACCTCAACCCGGTCTACCTGATGAGCGATTCGGGTGCTCGTGGTAACGTCAGCCAGATGCAGCAGCTTGCCGGGATGCGTGGTTTGATGAGTAAGCCCAGCGGTGAAATCATCGAAACGCCCATCAAGGCGAACTTCCGCGAAGGCCTCACCGTGCTGGAATACTTTTCCAGTACCCACGGTGCCCGTAAGGGTCTGGCCGATACCGCGCTCAAGACGGCCGACTCCGGTTACCTCACCCGTAAACTCGCCGACGTCGCGCAGAACGTCATCATCAACGAGCGCGACTGCGGTACCGGCGCCGGCATCCGCAAACGCGCCATTTACAAGGGTGAAGAAATCGACGTGCCCCTGCGCGACCAGGTCATCGGTCGCACCGCACGCGAAACCATCCGTAACCCCATCACCGACCAACTGATCGTCGAAGAAAACCAGATCATCACCGAAGATTCCGCCCGTCGTATCGAAGACCTCGGCATCGACAGCGTGATGGTTCGCTCCGCCCTCAGTTGTGAATCACCGCTCGGCATCTGCGCCAAGTGTTACGGGCAGGACCTTTCCACCGGTCGCCTGGTGGAAGAAGGTTTGGCCGTCGGCATCATCGCCGCTCAGTCGATTGGTGAACCGGGCACGCAGTTGACCATGCGTACGTTCCACACCGGTGGTG
>JANQFT010000250.1 GCA_028277685.1 Phycisphaeraceae bacterium | reverse complement strand
TTCGTCTGCCTGGCCAGTGCGGCCAGATGCTTGTCATCCAACTGCATCGGCGCTTCGTGGGCTGAGGCGTCCTGAAGCAGCTTCACCGTCAAACGCATGTCGGCCAGTTGCTCGCGCAGTGCGCTGTCGGTTTCCAGGTACGCCAGCAACGCATCCTTCGTCGACGCATCGAGTTCGTCGAAGATCAACTGAGTGAGAAGTTGTTCAGCCTGTTCGCGGTTCATTTCTTCAGCCTTCGGCTTGTGCCAGAGCTTCAGAGGTCAAAGGTCAGCACTGCAACTCTGACTTCTGTGGCTCTGCGGCTCTGATCTCTGCCGCTCTATCCTCACACCACGCCTGCCTCTTTCAGTCTGCTACTGAGCACACGCAGTCCTTCGTTCAATCGATAGTTCACCGTGGCCAGCGGGGTACCAGTGACATCTCGAATTTCGCGGAGCGTCAAGCCATGCATCACGCGCAGGGTAACCAGGTGTTGCACCTCTTCGGGCAGGCGCTTCAGTTCATCGAGCGCGTGTTGGCCGGCTTCATGCTGGACCATATCGTTCAAACTATCCGTCGCGCGTTCATCCGGCGGCGGATTGTCCTGCAACTGATCGCCGCCCAATTCCTGTCGTTTCGCTCGTCGTTGTCGTTTACGTCTTTCGTCCATCGCCAGGTTGTGCGTCACGCGGTAGAGCCAACTTTGCAGGTTGGCGATCGATTCGGCGTTCGGCTTGTTCTGTTGTCGATGCAGGCGCATGAACGCCTCCTGCACGATGTCCTGAGCGTGATCGCCGCTGGTCCCCACCAGTCGGATCGCATACCGCAGCAAGGCGCTTTGATAGCGCCCAACGATCTGGTCAAACCGACCGCCCGTCTCCGGCTCGGCGGATGTCAGGTCAGGTTCTGTTACCGCTGACCCGCCAGAAGTTTGTGACTCGTGTTCCGTCATGCACATGCGTCTTTTCGTGTGATCCACCAACTTAGACGACCCACGGTCGATCTGTTCAGCAGAATCTCAAAAAGATGTTCACCCACCATGGGTGGCTGGGGATAAGCGTAGCGTGCCCCAGTACCATGATGCCAAGCCTGGGGCATGTCCCTGCGGGACGTTGCCCCAGCCACCAGGCTTCCGCAGGGCTGGCAAACTGCGGCAACTTCGTTAACCTGTGGCCAACAGAAACACCCTACCTGACTCAATCTCACTGGAGATACCCATGGCCCTGCCCATCGGACTGCAACTGTTTACCGTGCGTGACCTGATGAATAACGACTTCGCCGGCACGCTCAAAGCCATCGCCGACCTCGGTTACGCTGGCGTCGAACTGGCCGGCCTCGGCGGCAACAGCCCCAGCGATGTGAGGAAAATGGTCGACGACTTCGGCATGAAGATCTGCGGCATGCACGATGGCTCCGTCTTCGATGACGCAGGCCCGGCCATTGAAATCGCCCAGGCCCTCGGCATTGATCACATCACCCAGCCCTTCCTCGCTGACGAATACCGCAACGTCGAGGGCTACAAGAAGGTGGCGGAAATGCTGAACGTGTCCGGCGCGAAGGTGGCGGCGGCCGGCATGCAGCTTTGCTATCACAACCACGCGTTCGAATTCGATAAGCTCGAAGACGGCAGCACCGGCTTCCAGATCTTCATCAACGATTGCGATGCCAAGCTCGTGAAGTTTGAAGTCGACCTCGGCTGGGTGAAGGTCGGCGGCGATGATCCGCTGGAATTCTGTCGTGCCCTCAACGGCCGCGTGCCCCTGCTGCACGTGAAAGATATGGCTGAACTCGACCCGGTCGTCATGGCTGAAGTCGGCACCGGCCAAGTCGACTTCCCGCCCATCATCGCCGAAGCCGCCCAATGGGGCAGCCAGTGGCTGATCATCGAACAGGACCGCGACTGGATCGACGGCGATCCGCTCAAGAGCATCACCACCAGCCTGGCGAACCTGAAACAAATCATCGGCTGACTGAGAACTGGTGAGCCGTCAAACCATGCAACGGGTTGAGATCTGAACTTTGAAATCAGAAATTTGATATTTCAGATTTGTCCTCGCAAACCAACAGGTGGGCCATGAATCACCATGCCCACTTTTTTCGTGCGCGAAGCCTGGGGGCTTGTGAGGCATGAGGCTTGAGGCGTGAGTTTTGTGCGATCCGGGCTCTCCCGCCCTCAAGACTCGAGACTCAAGACTGCCGCCCTGACACACGATGACTCGCGGACCAAGGCTTGTAAGTGGTTATTTGACAAATGAATACGATCAAACGCTCGGGAAGATATGTCCTGCCAGACCAGGATTCCCGCATCGTGCGCGTAAGCGTAGTATCACGCTGGCTTTGCGGTACAAAATACTTACGGGGGAAAGGGGCATTCCCCCGCCGCGACTGTGTGTGATTTACGGGCCGGTGATTACGGCTTACGATCTGCACTTATGCCGTGGGAATCACGCATCCAAAGTGATCTGTTTCGCCGGGTTGTTATCGCGGCGTTGATGATGGTGCTGTTGGCGTGCAGCACCTCGCTGGCGCTGTGGATGACCCATGCCCGCAGTTCGGTGGAGCTGGAATCTGTCCAGAACATCGGCAACTTCCGCATGGTCTTGCCCGGGGGCTGGGTGCAGCGACGGTCGACCGAGCAGGAAGAGCCACGATTGCTGGCGGTATTCGAATTGCCTGGTCCGCAGCGTCGGCTGTTACAGGTACTGGCGATTGACTTCGGCGAAGCGCATTCACCCGCCGCATCACTGAAGGCGATTTCCCAACGCTACTTTCCCCGCGCAGGCGTCAGCCCGGTTGCAGCCATCGATCACGAAGGATTGCCTGCGGTGTATCGGCACGGTCGAACCGCGCAGGTCACTCAGCGAGGTCGCCTGTTGCAGATGCACATGGCGATCACCCTCACGCGGGATGGTCGGCGGCATCTGGCGCTGTACATGACCGGACTGGGCAATCCGCAAAGGGAAGATCGCAATACGATGTTGGCCATCGCGGAAACTGTGGTTGATACCAACTACACGCTCATTGAGGAACCGACGGTCGACCTGCCGAGCATGCGGTTTACCATTCCCGAAGGGTTGCTGGCCATGCGTCGTAACAACAGCACCGACCGCGTTCACATGGTTCCCACCGCGCGCACCGTCAGCCGTGCGGACATCCATGGGCATCTGCTTTACATGACCCTGAACACCGGCCTGGTGGTAGACAACCCGGAGAACGATGAGCCTGCTGAGGCGCTGCCGGTGGATGAGTTGAATCAACTGTTGCTTACCCTGCTGACCAACGTCTACCGGGAGAATAATGGCAACCCGCCGCCGCCGGAAGCGTGGATCAGTGTGCAGTTGGATGATTGCGTGATGCGTGGCTTGCATTGGCCACGCAGCCCCGGGGTGGACGTATTGCGTACGCTTTGGGCAGGTTCCACGGATGGCAAAACGATGGCCACGTTGGATGTGCGTGCCAGTTTACCGATCGCACGCACATCGTTGATAGCCACGAAGGCCGTCATGGCCGGGCTTACACCAAACGAAATCACCCCGGCCACGAAAGAATAACGATCAGGTTTGTCACGATCAGGCAAGGTAAGAGCACATGCAAAACCAGTCACCGCGACGATGGACCGCAGCCACGCTGATCATCCTCTTAGCCGCCAGCGCGATGGCGCAGCAGACCTTTCCCCCGCGGGAACTGCGCACCACCGCCTGGCAGGATCAGGCGCACGGCATCTCGATTCACCCGCCGCTTGGCACCAAACTGGTGAAGAACACGGGTGATCAATACCTGCTACGGATCATCGATGAAGCGAAGCAGTTTCAGATTACGTTGGCTTTACGGCAATCGCGCAAGGCGCTGCAATTGGCGGATGTGATCAAAAGCGCCCAGGACCAGATCAAGTCCATTCAGCCGGCCAGTTCGGTGATGGGCCGCGAGTTGAAGCGGATTGGTGAATTGGATGGCGTGATCATCTACTTCCAGATGCCGCAACCGCGCGGCAACGATGCTTTGGTTGGGCAAGTCATCGCGCAGCTTGATGCGAATCGTTTTGTCGTGATGGAATTACGTTGTGCGATCCAACTTGGGCAGCAGACCATTCCCACGTTCGAAGCGGTGGCACAATCGCTGAAAGTGGCCGATCAGCAGCAGATCAGTGCCCGGCGTCGTGAAGCGGTGGGTCGCGCCCATGACTGGAAGCAACAACTTCGTATCGAAGACTTGCGCAAGGCGCTCGTGCCCGAGCAATTCTTTCGCCTCACGGAAAAAGGACGCGACATCGGTTACCTGCGAATTCGGCAGGAGTGGTCCAAAGACGGCGTGAAGGCCAACCCGCAACCAGGCGTGAACGTGGAAGTGCAGAGCCGCATGGTCATCAGTGGAACCACGCTCGACAGTCGCTCGGCGATGTACCTGTCTGACAGCGATATCGTGGAACTGTGGACCACCACCACCACGTTCCGCCAGGCGGAGAACACCGGCAAAGATGCCGTGCGCACCGTCACGGAAGCCGGTGCACGCCGGGGCGATCAGATCAGTATTTCGGTGAATGATTCGCACACCATGAAAAAGCGTAACTTCACCTACAAACGTCCGGTGCTCGGTTATCTGTCGCAGGTGGAAAGTCAATTGCTGGGCCAACTGGTGCCGCGTGATCGGGCGAGTGTTTACGGGTTCTACTGGTACCTGCCCCGCACCAACAAGCTGACTTATCGCAGCGACCGCATCACGCCCACGCTGACCGGTTATGTGATGACCACCACGCTCACGCCAAATGGTGAACCGCTACGATCAACCTACGATGGCGAAGGCCGGTTACTCAGCAAACAACTCGGCGGCAGGCGCGAGTTGGTCGCCACCACGCAGGAGAAGATTCTGCAGCGTTGGAAGACACGTTAGCCCGATCCAACGTACCACATTGCACGGATGCACAGCGGCATCTATCCTCTCCGGTTGATCCGCACGAAACAGGCCTCCGCAGAGAAAGATTCCTATGGCAAATATCAGTCACGATGGTCAAAGCTTCCTCCTCGATAACCGCCGCATCTGGTTGGTGAGCGGTTCGATTCACTATGCCCGCACGCCGCACCAGCTATGGCGTGAGCGTATCCGTGCGGCCAAGCAGGCGGGCCTGAACTGCATCGACACTTACGTGTTCTGGAACTTCCACGAGCCGCAGCCGGGCACGTTCCGGTTTGAGGGCGATTACGATCTGCGCCGGTTCGTCGAGATGATCGGCGAGGAAGGCATGTACTGCATCCTGCGGCCGGGGCCATACATCTGTGCCGAGTGGGATTTCGGCGGCCTGCCCGCGTGGCTGCACGAAGATGAATCAATGGCGCTGCGTCAGGCGAACCCCGCGTTCATGCAGGCATGCGCCCGTTACCTGGATGCCGTGATCAAACAGGTCGTCGACCTGCAGATCACCAAGGATGGCCCGATCATCCTCATGCAGAATGAGAACGAGTGGTTCTGCAGCAACGATGAGCAAGGTGAGAAATACCTCACCGAGTTGAGCCGCTACATGCGTGAAGCCGGCTGCACCGTTCCACTGATCAACTGCAACAATCTGTGGCAACCGGTGGATGGCACGATCGACTGCTGGAACGGGTGGAATCATCTGCTGGACGACATGCGACAGTTGCGCATCGCCCAGCCGGATGCACCGCGATTCATCACCGAGCTTTGGCCCGGTTGGTTCGATGCGTGGGGCAAGGATCATCACGCGGATAAAAGCCCGCAGCACGTGATGCGCACGCTGGCGGAAGTTTCTGCTGCCGGCGCACAGTACAACCTGTTCATGTTCCACGGCGGAACGAACTTCGGGTTCTACGGCGGCCGCACAGTGGGTGATCCGGCCAACTTCATGACCACCAGCTACGACTACGACAGCCCCCTGCTTGAGGCCGGCGGGCGCGGCGAGAAGTACAACGCGGTCAAACGCATCAACACGTTCCTCAGCCAGTTCGGCTCGCTGATGGCGCACCTGAACCCGCGCGAGCATCAGACGGTCGAAGGCACCGGTACCGCAGTCATCCAGCAGAGCGGTTCGCAGGGCACCGTGGTGTTCATGCGTCGCGAAGACCCGAATGTGGATGACAACCTGGAACTGCTCACGCCCGACGGCCGGCGCATGCACGTGCATATGGGCGACGACCTAGCCGCGTGGATTGTGATGGACGCGAGCCTCGGCGGCGTGGCCACACTGGACATTACCAACCTGCGGCCGTGGGCCTTCTGCAAGCAGCGCATGCTGGTGTTGTATGGCCCGGCAGGTTCGCAGGGCATCATCAGTATCGATGGCGCCACCATGACCTGCGATGTGCCCACCAGCATGAAACCGCTGGTACAGAAACTGCAGGACATCAACGTGGTGGTGCTGAACGAACAACAGGTCGACACGGCGTATATCGACAGCAGTGAACGGCTGTACGTTGGCATCGGCGGTCTGGATGAATCAGATGACCCGGTGCGCAGTGCGGCACACGGCCGTTACACCATCGTGACTTCCAGCGGTAAGACCACGAGCAAACGGTTTGCCCCGACCAAAGCGCCCACCACACCGCGCCTCGGCAAATGGCAAAGCGCAGCCATGGCGGATTACGTCAAAGGCACCGCGCCGCGTTATGCCGCGATTGATGGGCCGCGCAGTCTTGAAGCATGCGGGGCAGATTTCGGCTACGGCTGGTATCGCGTTCGTGTGAACAACAACGCGGCCAAGAAGGTCAAACTGTTCGCGCCGCAACTGAACGATCGCGCAACCATGTTCATCAAAGGTAAGACAGACCGGGTAATCGGCTATGGCCCCGGCGCTGAACTGGAACCTGCCGACTTCAGTCTGCCCCGCGGGGCGACGGACCTGGTGTTCCTTGCGGATAACCTAGGCCGATTCAACTACGGCGCACAGTTGGGTGAACAGAAAGGTCTGTTCGGTCACCTGCTGAATGCCAAGCCCATACGCCTGAAGCAACCCACCATCACCGAGAAGCCCGCAGCAAACCCGTTCGAGCTGACCGCCTACGCTCCGCTGTGCCGCGAAGGTGATCGCACCCGCAGGCCGCGCTACACGTGGGATGTGAAACACCTGAAGAAGTCGCCGCTGGTGCTCTCGCTCAGTGATCCGCGTCCGCAGATGTTGGTGCTGGTGAACGATGTGCCCATCGCGTTGGATGGCGGGGCCAGCATGACCAACCGTTACGTGCTGGAAGCGGGCGAACAACTCAAACGTGGCGTGAATCACATTACGCTCTGCCCCACCACGAGCCGACTGCCCGAGGGCTTCAACCCATCAGACAACGTGCAGTTGATCGAGGGTGAGTTGATCACGGCGGATGCGGAATGGTCGTATGCCCGCTGGCAGATGCCGGATGATGCTGCGTTCGATGCCATGCCTGCAAAGCCGGCTGCCATTCCCACCTGGTTCCGCACGACGTTCCGCGTCAAGCAGAATGATGTGCCGCTGTGGGTCGAGCCGATCGGCATGACGAAGGGGCAAATCTACCTGAATGGACATAACGTGGGCCGCTACTTCGTGGGGACGGCGTCCGGAGCGAAAGTTCCCCCACAGAGCAAGTACTACCTGCCCGAGCCGTGGCTGAACGTGGATGAACCGAACGAGTTGATCCTCTTCGACGAGCACGGCCGCAGCCCCGCCAAGTGCAAGCTGGGTTACGATCCGATGGGGCCATACAACCCGTGGTCGTGATGCAATGATGTGGTGTTGGCTTACGTTTCGGGCACTTGCACGGGTTCGCCGATCTGCCTGGCGAGGGTGACAATGCGGCAATACGCTTCGAGTACTTCCATGCGCTGGTAAGCGGATTCGAGCGTCGCCCCGAATGTGACAGGACCGTGGTTGGCCATGAGGATAGCGCGGGTGGCTTCAGTGAGATGTGGGGTGATAGAGTCGGGGACTTCATCCGTACCGCTGGTGGCATAGTCAGTAAGGGGCACATCGCCCAGCAGCACTTCCACCTCGGGGTAGATTCTCTTGGGAAGCGGCATTCGGGCGATGCTGAACGCCACCGCGTGCGGTGCGTGGGTATGCACCACCGCATTCACATCAGGCCGGGCTGCGTAGATCGCCAGGTGCATCTTCAGTTCCGAGGTGGGCGTGAATCCACCACTATCATCACCGATATGCTTGCCGTGCATGTCGGTCAGGCACAGCATGCGTGGCTCCATGAAGCCTTTGCTGATACCGGTCGGCGTGACCAGCACGCGTCGGTGATCAACACGCACGGAGATGTTGCCATCGTTCGCGGCGATCCAACCACGCTGCCACATGCGACGGCCGATCTCACACATCTGCTGCCGCAGCAGATTCTCATCAACGTTTCGCGCCATATTCAGGTAGCCTGTCGAAGGATGGATGGCCCATCAACCCGCCCAGAAGGCGAGGGTCGTCCAGAACAACAGCCATAGGACTTTGCGTCTCACGGTGGCGTCTCACGGCGGCCTGCGGCCGATCTCCAAGTGCAGGGAGTATACCACACGAAGAGTCACGCCTCGGGAAAATGTCCCGACTCGTCGTCCATCAGGTGCAGACGGTCCAGTGCGGCCATTGCAGTCTGGCCATCGAACCCCCGCCGACAGAGCAGCCCCCATAAACGCCGACGGCGGGTGGCGGCATCACACCGTTGCAGGGCCGGCGTGCGCAGGCGGGCTTCGGC
>JANQFT010000134.1 GCA_028277685.1 Phycisphaeraceae bacterium | reverse complement strand
CGCGAACATCGCCAACACCATTCACGAAGCGGCGCACATGCTCGCGTTCAACAGCGGCATCCAGGTGCGCAACCGCATGTATCCACTCTGGTTCAGTGAGGGACTTGCTACGTGCTTCGAAACCTTCACGCCTGCCGCACCGTTTGGGCCGAGTGAACCGAACCCCCTTCGCCAACCCACCCTCAAAAAACTCTTCCGCGGTAAGAAACACATTCGCATCGACGAACTGATCACCATGACCCAGCCCCCGGAAGATAAAGATCAGCGTTCCGCCGCGTACGCCCAATCGTGGGGCCTGTTCCATTACCTGTTCAACACCCAGCGCAAGGCATTAATCCACTACACCCAAACCCTCGCCACCCTGCCCCCCGGCCGGCGTTCAACCGACCAACTCCACCACGAGTTCACGGCCGCCTTCGGCGACCCCGCACAGGTCGAACGCGCGGTCATCAGCTACCACGCGAAACGGAAGTGAATTCGTTGATTCCTTCAGAAGTCATACCCCAAGCCCCACCATGGCGCAGCCTTGGTGGGGATGGCGCAGCCGAATGAACGAATTCGCCCTTCACCCAATCTTCTCCGCGCCGTTCATGTGCGGCTGTAAAACCTCGGGGATGGTGATGCTGCCATCCTCGTTCTGGTACATCTCAAGGATGGGGATCAAGATGCGGGGGCTGGCGGCGACGGTGTTGTTCAGGCTGTGGCAGAAGGTGTTCTTACCGGTTTCAGGATCCTTGTAGCGGATGTTCAGGCGGCGACATTGGTAGTCGTACAGGCGACTGGCGGAGTGCGTTTCGCCATAGGCGCCGCTGGGGACACCATCGGCGTCGACTTCGCCCCTGCTTGGCATCCAGCATTCCAGGTCAATCATGTCGGCGTTCTTCGGGCCGAGGTCGCCGGTGCAGCATTGCAGCAAACGGTACGGCAGTTCAAGGCTTTGCAGGAGTGTTTCGACGAAGCCGATCATCTTCTGGTGCCACGCGCGGCTCTCGGCCTCTTCCGCTTTGCACAACACGACCTGTTCGACCTTATCGAACTGGTGGGTGCGGTACAGGCCCGCCGTATCCTTACCCGCAGCACCGGCCTCGCGGCGGAAGCAGGTGCTGACCGTGGTGTAGCAGCGCGGCAAACTCTCTGCATCGAGAATTTCATCCTGGTGGTAACCCATCAAACCCACTTCACCGGTGCCGCTGAGCGCGAGGCCCACTTCAGCGGTGGGGTTGGCGATGTCGTAAACCTGTTCGCGACCGTGCGGGAAGAAGCCGGTACCGACCATCATGTCGTGCCGAACCAGGTCGGACACACTCAAGGGGGTGAAGCCGTTCTCGTTGGTCATCATGTCGAAGGCGTAGCGGAGGATGGCGTTGTGCAATCGCATGCCGTCACCAACGAGCACGTAGCTGCGTGAGCCGGCAATTTTCACGCCGCGTTCAAAATCGACCAGGCCGTGTTGTTGCAGTAACTCGACGTGACTGCGTGGGGCGAAGCCGCGCTGTTTCTCGAATGAAACGGTTGGATCAAAACTTCCGGGGGTCCATGTGCTGATTTGTACGTTGTCATCGGCGGATTTGCCGACAGGCACATCGCTGTCGGCGGGCTGAGGGATTTCGAGCCAGATGGCATCACGTTTGGGAGTGAGGTCGGTGAGTTGGTCGGCCAGTTCTTGTTCGCGCTGTTTGATTTCGTTGGGCCGGGCCTGAAGGGTTTTCATCTGCTCGGCGAGTTGTTTTTTCTCTTCGTCGGCTGCTTTTTTCATGCGGCCGGCGATCTGGCCGATCTCTTTACCGATCTTGTTTTTTTCGGCGGTGAGTTGTTCGCGTTCTGCGGTGAGGGCGCGGACCTTTTCGTCGAGTTCGAGCAACTGGTCGACGATGGCGGGGTCATGGTTTTTGTTCGCGCAACCGGTGCGGTAGATATCGGGCTGATCGCGGAGATGTTTGAGGTCAATCATGGTGGCACTTTCAAGCGCGACAAAGCCGCGGCGCTAAATGGGGTGTCGTGTGGGGGGTATCGTAAATGACGGCGAACGTCACGCCAAACGGGTAAGATACGTAGATGTCGGACTTGCCGGTCATGCTGCGTGTTGCGGGTCGACGGGTGTTGGTGATTGGTGGGGGTACGGTGGCGGTGCGCCGGGTGAAAGCGCTGGTGCGGGCGGGTGCGGCGGTGACGGTGGTGGCCCCGCAGGTCGAATCGATCATTGCAGAATGCGACGTGCAGGTCGAACGTCGGGCATATCAATCAACCGATGTGACTGATGCGGCACTGGTGGTGATTGCCTCGAATGATGCGGCAGCGAACGAGCAGGCGGCAACCGATGCACGGAGGGTTGGAGCGCTGGTGAATCGCGCTGACTTACCAGAAGAAGGCGATGTGTTGATTCCGGCGCACGATCATGTGGGACCGATCACGGTGGCGGTATCGACCAGTGGGGTCAGCGCGGCCAGCGCGGCGGTGATTCGCGATGAACTGTTGGCCTCGCTGGATCAAGGGTGGGTGGAACTGTTGACGACCATCGCCCCGTTTCGGACGGAGGCGCAGCGCTGCATCAATGATCCCGGAAAGCGGCTTGCCGCGCTGAAACAGATGAGTCATGCGGACGCGCGGTCGATCATGGAAGCGGAGGGTGCGGAAGCGCTGGCCGCGTACTGCCGACGCATCATCGAACAAGCGAGAAATATGTAGACGATGCCCCAGGATTGGCCGAGCACAATCTGTTTGATCCTGATCACGTTGCTGGCGTTGGTTGCCAAGGTGGCGAGCGTGCAGCGATTGCGTGGGCGCGGTGAGACGGGAAGTGAAAGGCGCATCATCGAACGCGTGTGTACCGGTCTGGCGGCGGTGGTGGCGTTCGGTGTGTTGTGCTATCGCGCGGTGGTGGTGAGTGAATCATGGGCGCTGCTTGAAGCACATGTGGACGGGTTGTTGCTGTTGATCGCGGTGTTGTGCGTGGTGGTATCGTACATTCAGTGGACGAAGATACTGCGCGGCGTGGAGATGTTTCTGCTGCCGGTGCTGGTGGTGCTGAGCGGCTGGGCGGTGTGCGCCAGTTGGTGGACGCTGCGGCCGTTCAACGTGGGGGCCGTGTGGAACGCGGTGCATATCGTTTCGGTGTACCTGGGCATCACGGCGGTGACGATGTCGGCAGCCATCGCAGGTTTGTATCTGTACGTGCGACACCAATTGAAGCGACGGGACAATCCGGCGGATGCACTGAAGCGGCTGGGTAAACTGGCGAGCCTGGAAACGCTTGACGCGGCGATCGTTCGGTTCGGCACGTTGGGATTCATTCTGATTTCGTTGGCGCTGGTCACCGGATTCACCACGGAACTGACCAGCGAGACGCCGACGGCGATGGGCGCGGGGTGGTGGTATTCACCGAAGGTGATCGGGTCGGCGGTGGCGTGGTTGATTTATGCGGCGGTGACGCATGTGCGGTATGTGCCGACAGTGCGGGGGCGGCGGGCGGCGTGGTTATTAATCATCGGGTTTGTGTTGTTGCTGGCGGTGCTGGCCATCGCGGCAACGCTGCCGGGTTGCCAGGGTACTTCAGGCAGCATGCAGATCGGTTCGGATGCCGGTCTGGGCGTGAACGTGGAGGTCGGTGAGTAAATGCATCTGCTTTGCGTGGGCATTTCGCATCACACGGCTCCGGTGGCGCTGCGCGAGCGGCTGACACTGGATGAAGATCGTGCACGCGCCGTGCTGAAGCAATTGCACACCGCACATCAGCAGTCGGAAGGGGCGGTGGTGTCGACCTGCAATCGGCTGGAAGTGTACCTCGCGCGACCGCTGCATGGCCATCCGCGGGTGGAGCAGGTGATCGCGTTGATCGCCACGCAGTGTGACTGCCAGACGAGCGACCTGGTCGATGCGGTGTACCACCACGACAACGAAGCGGCGGTGCGGCATCTGTTTCGCGTGACGTGCGGATTGGATTCGATGGTGCTGGGTGAACATCAGATCGTCACGCAGATCAAGCAGGCGTATGACTTGGCGCAACAGTCGGACACGTGCGGCAAGGTACTGCATCGACTGTTCCAGGATGCACTGGCGGCCAGCAAGCAGGTGCGTAGTGAAACAGGCATCGGAGCGGGCCGGCTGAGCGTAGCCAGTGCGGCGGTGGATTTCGCCAGCCACCTGTTTGCCAGCCTGCACGACAAAACAGTGCTGAGCATCGGGGCGGGAAAGATGTCACGGTTGGCGGTGCAACATTTCATGGAACAGCAGCCGGCGAAGTTGCTGGTGTGCAATCGATCGCGTGAAGCAGCCCATCAATTGGCCAGCGCGTTTGGTGGCGAGGCGTGCGGCTTTGACACGTTAGAGCAGCAGTTGGTCGATGCGGATGTGGTGATCACCTGCACGGGAGCGAACGAACCGATCGCCACGCTGTCGATGATGAGACGGGTAGTGAGCACGCGCAGTTTTCGGCCGTTGTTCATCATCGACATTGCCGTACCGCGCGACTTTGAGCCGGCCGTCTCGGAACTGCCCAATGTGTATCTGTACAACCTGGACGACTTGCAGCGCGTGGTGGCGGGTAACCAGATCCAGCGCACCGGCGAGGTGGATGCAGCCGAGGCCATCGTTGAGCAGGCAGTGTCGGTGTGTTACACGCAGGTGCAGACCGGTGATTTCGGCGACCTGGTCAAACAGCTTCGTGCGCAGATGGATGCGATGTGTCGCGCCGAGGCCGAGCGTGCCGCCCAAAGATTGCAGCATGGTAATGGTCATGACCCGCAGCGTATCGTTGATGAATTGACCGACCGTCTGGTGAACAAGATTCTGCATCGCCCGTTGAACGAACTGGGCAAAGGCACCCCGCAGCAGGCGGCATTGTATGCGGCGGCACTGCGGCGGGTGTTTGCTTTGGAAATGGGAAGTGGGAAGTCGGAAGGCGGAAGTGCGGATGAGTGATACGGTCACATTAGCAACAGATGAACAACCGCGTGTGCCGTGGGGGTTGGCGGGGTTGATCGCGTTGGCGTTTTTGGTGGGCATGGTGATTGTGAGTCAGGGCTTCGTGCCTGGGCCGACGCGGTTTCTGTTGGTGTTGATGGTGCTGGTTCAGGAAGGGGCTCTGGTGGCGGTATGGCTGGGGGCGGCGGCGGGATTGGGCTGGTCGCTGCGCAAGTGGCTGTGGGACCGCGCACCAACCACAACGCCGCGCTCCGACGGTGTGGTGCTGCAACTGGCGCTGGGCATCGGGGTGATGATGCTGCTCGATTGGTTGCTGGCGTGGGCGGGTTTATTGAATGGTATCAGTACGTGGGCTTTGGCGATCGGCGGGTGCGCGTTGCTGCTGGTGCCGCACGGCATGAATCGGCAACCGATTCAGCTTGGCCCATGGGTCGCGCGCATGCATTGGCTTTTGGTGCCGGCAGGGCTGGTCAGCGGGG
>JANQFT010000521.1 GCA_028277685.1 Phycisphaeraceae bacterium | reverse complement strand
CAAACCACGAGGCATTCTCACCCCCACCGGCGAAGAAGATACTGAACTTTCGGATGAGTGAATTCGCCACGACGCGGCGTGTCAGCCCCTGGCTGTTCAAGCCGAGTTCGGTGGCCCAGACGGGTTTGGGGTGGCCATACTTCTTGAACAGTCGCTGGTATTTTTCCAGCATTTTTCGAATGGCAGCCGGATCGCCATACGTGTGCATGTCGTACACATCTTTCCATGCACCAATACCCCGGCTGAGATAGCGTTCACTCGGCCCTACCGCAGTGCCAACTACCAACGTATCCGGCGTCACTTCTTTCACCGCCTCATAGCATATCTGGTAAGCATGCTTTACCTCGTCCGCTCGTGCATCAAGTTCCGGCGGTTCATTCCCAAGCGTGATGATGGCGTTGCCATCCATCGCGTACTTCAAGGCAAGATTCTTTGTGCCTTCGCGCAAGGCGGTTTCGTCATAGTCCTTGTAGTTGTCGCGATGATGCTCGAGCTTCCAGATCATCGTGTTGATGACCACACCCATATCAAGTTCACGTGCCAGCTTGTACAGCGATACGCCGGCCTTGTAAGGCGGTTTAGCAGAAATATCCGAACGCAAGCCGATGGTACGAATTCCTAATCGGTCACTCAATAATATATAGTCCTTCACCCGATTGTCCCAGTTACGACTGGTGAAGGGAATCTGCTTCCACGGATGCTTCCTGGCAGGCGCCTCAGGCAGGATGGCCAGCGAACGAAAATCGGTGAAGGTTTCTCCGCCACTTTCAGGCATACTCAGGTGGATCTCGTAATAGCGACCAGTGTCCATGGGAAGATTGGCCAGATCAATTTCCCCTTCGTACACGAACCGTCGTGCCTTGTTCCGACCGGCTGACTTGAGCGATAGCGTGCGGGGATCACCCTGCTCGTTTCCCCAATAGTCATGAAGTGACCAGGTGGCCGTTCGCCGCGCTTCGGGTAATGGGCGTACTGTTTCGACTTTCAGGTTGAATGTACGTTCATCTTCGGGGTAAAGCAGGTTGCCAACGCGCTTATGACGAATCAATGAACGGGCAATGCGTTTGCCTTCATGTGAACCTGCGCCCACGGCCGCGGCGGATAGATCATCGATTTCGACCCAGCCATGTGTTTTGAGCATGGCCAACTGGAAACGCCCCGCCACGGCACTGGCCGGCGCGCTGATGCGTTTGGTGGCTTGCTTCCAATCGTTCTGGCCAAACTGATCCGCCGCGACGGCCGAGCCGACAACTTTACCGTTGCCATCCAACCACTGAATGC
>JANQFT010000538.1 GCA_028277685.1 Phycisphaeraceae bacterium | reverse complement strand
GTGCGTTGTGTCTGATAGATGATGCGATATTTCCGGGGGCCAACCGGCAAGAATGACACCTGCCAGACGACTCGCACGCACCTCAGCCATCAGTCGCATGTGTGATTCGTTGTCCTCATGCGAGGTGACACCATAGAAAGGCACGAACTGTGTCATACCCTGTCGACTGGCGGCCAGCGCCTGGTTGGATAACGTCCACCAGAACTGGTTCCACCCCGGAAGCCCAGGCTCACAAGGGAAAGCCAACCCATACCGATGCAGATGCGGCGGAACCTCGCTGACAAATGTCCCACGTGTACTGGAGGCGAACACAAACCCCTCGCGCTTCAACTGCCCCAACGCCCGCGCCAAGGTGGTGCGGCCGACGTGGAAATCTGACTCCAGATCTGTCCAGGTCGGTAGCTGTGCACCCGGCTTCCAATCGCCCGCAACAATGCGCGCTCGTAAGGCATCAACCACTTTCTGGGTCTTGGGGTTCTGCCGAACACGGTGGGATGTGACGGTGTGCGCTCTCATTAGTACTATGTAAATATAATTACAACGCACTAATAAGATAGTCAATCAGATTAGTCGAAAAACATCGACATTTTGACCGCCAAACGGCCTTGCTTGGTTTCTTCCAGGGGTGGACTAATCTGTGGTCGTGAATTGCTGAGCCAGCCAATCGTGTAGCGACCTGAAGAATGCATCGTGGGCATGTTTTTCGAGCCACGGCTCGTGGCCGCAACGCTTGAACTCGTGGTAGGTCAGTTGCGGCAGAATGGGTAGCAGGCCATCTCGGATCATCCGGCCGGGGTGGGGGTCGTCGTTACCGTGGAACATCGCGACCCGCCCCCGCCCCTGAAAGTTGATGAAGGAGGCTGGGTAGTCGCCCTCGGTTTGGCAGCGGAGCATGTCGTTCCATGTTTCGGTGTGGCCGCGTAAGTCGAAAGGCTCATTGAGTGTTCGCGGTTGCTTGGGCAGAGGCTCGTAGTCGTAGATCGGGCTGAGCAACTCATCCCACGCATCCATGCGATCCTGTAGGTCGGGGTAATCGATTTCAAGTTGTCGCTGCGCTGCTTTGTAGTCGCCGCCCTCGGTGCGCTCATCGCGCAGTCGCTCGAATTCATTACGTGCAGATTGGTCGAACGTGCCGCAACCAACCAGGCCGATCGCGCGAACGTCATTCGGATGGGCCGCGGCGTGCGCCAGCGCCAACATCGCGCCCCAGGAATGGCCGATAACAACCGGTCGTGTCTCGCAGCAGTATTCGTGAATGAACGCATGCAGGTCGGCCACGTGACGCGCAACGGTGAGTGGCTGATCATCGCTGCGTCGCTGATAAGGTTCGAACACGCAAAACGCATCACCAAGTGGTCGCGCGAGATGTTCCACGCTGCCGCGTGCCGCCGGCCCGCCGTGCACCACAATGACGTGTTGATCGCCGCTGCCATATTCTGCGTATTGCATGAAAGACAGTGTCAATCAATCTATATCTGTTGTCGAGTGATCAGAACTTCTCGGGCACGAAAGTCTGATCTTCCAGCGGCGGCCTCACGTAAGCCTCATCAATGCTGCGCGGCGGCAAGTCAATGGGATCGGATGTGAGATCCTGATAGGGGATCAGGCTTAGCAGGTGCGAGATGCAGTTCAGTCTTGCACGACGTTTGTCATCCGCATTCACCACATACCACGGTGCTTGCTTGATATCGGTGTGGGCGAACATGGCATCTTTCGCTTTTGAGTATGCTACCCAGCGTTGACGGCTTTCCACATCCATCGGACTGAGCTTCCACCGCTTCCGTGGATCGTGGATGCGATCCTGAAAGCGCTGCTCCTGTACATCGTCACTGACGCTGAACCAGTACTTGATGAGGATGATGCCACTGCGCACAAGCATGCGCTCGAACTCGGGGCAACTGCGCAGGAACTCCTGGTACTCTTCATCCGTGCAGAAATCCATCACCCGCTCGACGCCGGCACGGTTGTACCAACTACGGTCGAACAGAACCATCTCACCTGCCCCCGGAAGTTCTGCGACGTACCTTTGGAAATACCACTGAGATTTCTCGCGCTCAGTCGGCGTGCCCAATGCGACGATGCGGCAGACGCGCGGGTTGAGCCGTTCGGTGATGCGTTTGATCACACCGCCCTTGCCGGCCGCATCGCGCCCTTCGAACAGGACGACCACGCGCAGGCCTTGATCTTTGATCCACGATTGCAATTGGGCCAGCTCGGTTTGAAGCTTTCGCAGTTGCTTCTCGAACTTCCTCTTCGGCATCGGTTCAACAGGTTTGGCTTTGGGACGCTCCATCACCGCGATGTCGGTGTCGGCGGATTGGTCGTGGTGATCGTGCTTCTTCTTAGGCTTGAGTGTTTTGTGCGACATGATATTCGTTTCCCGTGGAATCTGGCTGTCCCCATACACTGTTATCGCCCGGGCAGAGGGGTGAGTTGACCAAGCCATCTCGTTCTGTGCCCCCGTCCGGTAAAGCGGGCAGTGAATAGGCATCCGCTACACTGCGTAAGATCGAGAACGCCAGCGGGGAAAAATGGGCTAGAAAATACGCATGATCGCGCACATTTAAAAAATTTCGCATCGCAACCATTTCTTAACTGGCTAAAAACGTCCACGTTTTCTGCGTTTTCACGTCGCCAATGAGGTTTCATCGCCCATTGCCTACTTTTTGTGCTGCGAAATAATTGCATAAACCCTTTACAAACCGAGATTACGGGGTATTGTTTGCTTGTCACTCGGGAAAAAGAGAGGGCTTCACGAACTCGGGAGAACAGTAACCACGTGAGGACCCTACAGATGATTCGAATGAGCTTGACTACCTGTGCTGTGGCGATCGTTGCCATAGCTGGATCCCTTCAAAAAGCAGAAGCCGCGGCATTCAGCGCAAACTACTGTTCGGTCGCCCACATTGTGGACGAGCCGGCCGGTGTCGTGCCGCTGGGTAACTGGAACGACTTCACCAGCGTGAGTACGCTGACCAGTGGTGGCTTTGCCGCGAACGATACCGCCACCTCGGCAGCGCATGCCCTGAAGTATGATGATGGCTCTGCCGTCGCCAGTGGCTTGAGCATCAGTTGGGCATCAAGCCCGGGCGGCAGCCAGAACACCAACGATGCTGTGATCCGCCCCTTTAGCGGCACAACCACGCCGCCTACTCAAAGCCACATCCAAGACGGACATGACCAACTCATGGCTGGTTATTTGCAGGCAGGCAAGGAAGACCCGAGCGATCCATTCATCAACTTGACCGTCACCGGTCTTGACCTATCTGCGTTCGGCGGCACGTATTCGCTGATCCTTTACTTGGACGGGGATTCCGACGTGGAGAGTGATACGGGTAGCTTCAGTGTCGCGATCTCTGATCAGTCCGGCGGTTCGGCGTTGTCCACCACCGTCTACGGTCGCGATGCCACCACCAATGATTTCTCCATCGATCACACCGTAGCCAACAGCCTCGCCGACTACACCCAAATCACCTCGACCCTCGTCGCTTCACCCACCGAAGGCAACTACGTCCGCTTCGATGGTTTGACCAGCGACAAGTTCTTCGTCGAGATCACCGGCCAGGCCAACACGCATGGCGTTGCCCTCAACGGCTTCCAGATCATCCCCGAGCCGGCATCCATGGTGATGCTTGGTATCGGCGGCCTGCTGGCCCTGCGTCGCACCCGGAAGGCCTGATACTCAAACGAACAACGATCAACCAAGCCACGTTTCACCTCATGTGGAACGTGGCTTTTTCTATGCGCTGATCACGCAGTTCCGCACTGGCATTCCTCCCAAGCCAGACCGTAGCGCAGGTCCGGATACCCCAAACCACATTTCTCCACGCTAAATCCCAATTCCCTTTGCGTCCCACGGCGTTATATCGTTCTGTAACACTGCCCCACGCGTGTGGGGTCTTGTGGGAAGACAGAATTGAGTCTGTGGCGAGCATGGACGCTCACCCGGTTGGCACGGATGCCTCTCACCGCTGCGCATCACAGTATTGCCTCTGCCTGCCACTGCGCTACGCCCCGGCCTTACCCCATGGCCGGGGTTTTTCTATGCGCGGCTGCCGCCTTGCATGCCCACGCTACCCAACGATGAAGTCATACACCTCAATCGTGGCGAACGGCATCACCCAGCCGAGCGGAATAAAGCCCAGCAAGATGAAGTAGCATTCAGCCAGCGTTGCGTGGTTGTCTCGTCGAACAAGTACGATCACCGTCGCGCACCAGAATCCAGCCCACCATGCAGGCGAAACGATAAGCAGGCGCCCGCCATCCAACGTGCCTAAGGCAACAAACAAAGCGACCAGTTGACAGAAGCCTGCGCAAGCCAACGGGATGGCAAGTGTTCGCTTGTTATGAGAAGAATCCACGCCGCGCCTCCGTTGCTTGGTTCATTATAAAGGCATGGTTCCTCGTATCAATCCAGCGGTGGTTGCCTGCATCAGTTTGCCACACTTGGAACCTGGCCAGTTGGCTGGCGACCAACGGTTCGGTGGGATGAT
>JANQFT010000520.1 GCA_028277685.1 Phycisphaeraceae bacterium | reverse complement strand
GCATCCTGCAGATCACCGCGGCACAACAGCGAGAGCATCACGCCCGGGCGGTTCCGTTTCATGGTGATGGCAGTGGTCCACACGTCCAGCGCGCCGGCTTCCAGCAACGCATCGATCGCATGCCCCACCACTTCCCCGGTGACATCATCGAGATTCACAACCAATTCGACGACTTGTGTGGTGGATTGCTGCATGGTACGAACCTGCTGATCGCTTGCGGTATGATGTGAAGCGATGACAGATTCTACCAAGATTCGCCGGCATGGGTTGACACAAAGTGTGGCCACATCCCTGCGCGAAGATTGCGGCATCCAGACTGGCGACCGACTGCTGGTGGCCGTCAGCGGTGGAGCCGATTCCACCGCCCTGCTGCTGGCCCTGCATGCGTTGGCGCAACAGGCGCACTGGTCACTCGACCTGCACGTGGCGCATGTGAATCATCACCTGCGAGCAGCGGCGAATGATGATGCCATTGCCGTGGCAAAGCTGGCGAAGCAACTCACACTGCCGTTTCTCGAACAGCAGATTCGACCCCGCGACAATGAAGATGAAGCCCGGCGGATGCGTTATGCAGCGCTGGCGGATATGGCAAAGCAGGTGGACGCTGATGCCGTGGCCACCGCGCACCATGCGGATGATCAACTGGAAACACTCATCATGCGGATGATTCGGGGTACGTCTGCGGTGGGGTTGCGCGGGATTCGTCCACGCCGAAAACTGATCGGTATGACGGTGATTCGTCCCATGCTGCGCACCACCCATGCCGAGGCGGAATCGCTTTGTGACGCTGCGGGGGCGACCATCTGCGATGACGAAACCAACCGCGATGTATCGCGCTGGCGGGCAAGGCTTCGGGCGGATGTGTTACCAGTGCTGCGCGACATGCGCCCCAGCGCGGCCATCAAGGCCAGCGAAGCCGCGGATGCGATGGCGGATGCTGCGGGTTTGGTGCATCGCTACGGCAGTCAGTTGTTGCGCCGCCACGTTCAGTTAACTGATCAACAGGCCACGCTACCCCGAACGGTCGCCCGCGCCATGCCGTTCGAGGCGGTGCGGCTGATCGTGCTGCGCACCAGCCACAAGTTGGGCGTGGGGGGCGATCATCTTCCGGCGCGCACGGTGGCTCAGATTGCACGAGCGATCATCGATGACTCCGGCGAGACACGCACATTTACGTTGAGCGGCGTTGACATTGCGGTCACTGCGCAAAACGTGACCTGGCAGAAACAGTAACCAGGAAAATCAGTTGAACGGACACGCTCCGCCGCCGCAGGTTCCACCGGTAGCGCAGGGCGGGGTGTCGCCCTTGCAAGATTCGCCGCGGTGGTCGGCCGGGGTGGTGATACCGCGGTCCACCTTCTTCGAACCACACGCCGGGCACGGTGCGGTATCGTCCATCCGGGTGACCAGCTCTTCAAACTCGTGCTCGCATTTGCTGCAACGAAACGCATAAATCGGCATGGCAATTCTCCGGTGCGACAGGATAGCGAACCCAATCGCCTCAGGGAAGTCTTGCCGCTGAAAGCCCGCGATTCGTGTGATATCATGAACCAATGATGAAACTCACCGTCAACGGCGAACCGCATGAGATGTCTGAAAATGCCCCCAGCGTACGCGATCTGGTCGTGCAACTGGGCTTCGGCGATGCGCCGGTGGCGGTGGAAGTGAACAAGCAGGTCGTCCCCAAACGCGACCACGAAACCCATGCCCTGGCCGACGGCGATGTGATCGAAGTCGTCACCCTCGTCGGCGGCGGGTAAACCGAATTGAACCGCAGAGACGCAGAGAAATGCAGAAAGTTGACAGGATCAACAGGATTGACCTGATGGCTCTGATCAAACAATCCCGTTCATCCTGTTGATCCCGTCAACTCTTCTCTGCGTCTCCGCGGTGAAGCATCCGCTCAGGAACGAAACATGCACAACCAATCCGTCATCGACAGCGCCCTCGACCAGCCCCTGCAACTTGGCGACCATCAACTGCATTCACGCCTGATCGTCGGCACCGGCAAATATGAAAACTACGACCTGATGCAGAAATGTCTCGACGCCAGCGGCGCCGAAGTCATCACCGTGGCCGTGCGCCGTGAACGACTGGTCGACAAAGAAGGTCGATCGATGCTCGACTTCATCGACACCGATCGTTACACCATTCTGCCGAACACGGCCGGCTGCTTCAGTGCCGAAGATGCGGTGCGTGTGGCTCGCCTTGGCCGCGAGCTACTCGATCAACTGAATAATCCTGGCAAAGACTGGGTGAAGTTGGAAGTACTCGGCGACAAAAAGACGCTGCTGCCCGACCCCATGGGCACCGTCGAAGCGACCAAGGAACTGGTGGCCGACGGGTTCAAGGTGCTCTGCTACACCAGCGATGACCCGATCATGGCGGTGAAGATCAAGGAAGCCGGCGCCACCAGCGTGATGCCGGCCGGCAGCCCCATCGGCAGCGGACAAGGCGTGCTGAACCCCAACAACATTCGCATCATTCTTGAACTACTCAAGGATGGCGATGCCGATTACCCGGTGATCGTGGATGCGGGTGTGGGTGCCGCCACGGATGTATCGACCGCGTTCGAACTCGGGGCCGACGGCGTGCTGATGAACACCGGCATCGCCCACGCGAAAGACGCTTTCAAAATGGCCCACGCCATGCGCTACGCCGCGCTCGCCGGCCGGTTAAGCTACCTCGCCGGCCGCATCGATAAGAAACTCTATGCCACCGCCAGTTCTCCCTGGAGCGGGGTAATCAGTTACATTCCGGGCGAGTGAAAATCAACCACCAAGGCACCAAGAATACAGAGAGTTGACGGGATCAACAGGATGAACGGGATTGTTCTGCGCATACGCGCATACGATCCCGTTCATCCTGTTAATCCTGTCTACTCTTTTCCTCCTTGGTGCTTTGGTGGTTCACTCTCCCAACTCAGCGCATAAGAGAAGTCCCGCGGGGGCATGACCCGCGGGACTTCGTAGTTACATCAGATGGAGACGGTCAGGTCAATATTCCATCGAGATGCCGAACTTGGTGTAGACCTCAGTGCTGTCGCCACCGGTGACGCCGCCCGCGATGGTTTCAGCGGAGCCGCCAAGGGTGATCACGTGCACACCGAAGTAGGCTTCCCAGCTACCGTAGCTTTCGGGGATGAAGCTGAGCGGCGTGGAGAAGTCGATGCCGAAATCGAAGTAACCGAAGGCATCGTCATCGCCAGTGCCATCTTCGTAGTAGTCGCTACCGAAGCCGAAGGTGAACGGCATGCTCATGGTGATGGGGGTCTTTTCGCTGTCGACAATAGTGAAGCTCGGGCCGAAGGCGAACTCGTAGTAAGTACCCATCTGGTTACCCAGATCAGCACCGCCGTCTAGTTCAAAAGCGATGGTGAACGAAGGCTGCAGACCTTCAAAACCGGGCGCTTCGACACCCATTTCTTCCCACAGACCCGAATCGTCATAGCCGACACTGATCGCCAGTTCTTCGGTGGTGCCGAAGGCATTGTTGGGGCTGGTGTAGGCGGTGTAGGTTGCGCCGATTTCCAGCACGTCCATGGTGGCAACACTGACGCCGACGTACCAGTCGGTTTCGTACATGAGATCGGGGGCGGTGGCGGAAGTGTTGGCCTGGATACCACTGGGACCGGAGTGCCAACTGTTCCATACACCAAAGGCCACCCCAATGCTGTCGATGGGGCTGTTCTCATCGCCTTCGTACAGACCTGCGCCAACTTCGATCCACGGTTGGAAGATGAAGCCCTGGTTTTCCTGGGCAATCCCGCGGAACCAGTACTGGGAGACGATATCAAACCCGGCGGAAAGCGAGATGTTGCCTGTATTGGGCCCTTCCGCCTTGGCCGCGGGCGTGGCGACCAACGTAGCTGCACCCACCATCACTGCGATGGCCATAACACCAAACTTACCGGGTACTCGTCCGTGTGACATTGCGAATCTCCTTGCGTTCCCTGATACCTATATGAGGAACCTCTTACGTTGAACCTGACCGTCGACACAACGGCCGTGTCTTCTTGAATGAATATCAAAGCGCGTGCCAATGTATTCCATCATCGGCATCTCCCCGCTAAGTGCTTGAAAATACACCAATTAATGCCCGGAATGCAAGTACCACCTTTTCGGCAATGTGCCTTGAAAGCATCATCAGGCGACAAAAACGCCTTGTTATCGGGCACAAACGTCCTGCAAACGCCTCATACAGCCTAACAAATGGGCAAGCTGGGTAAAAAGAATTTCAAAAAATTACGCCGGCGTCAGCCCCCGGTACAGTTCCTGGACCCGCTGGCTCTGAAGCTTGCGGACCTGGTCGAGCGTGAGTCGGGCGATCCGCCACACCGGACGATCCGCCGGGACACTCGCGCAGTGCTCCTGCATGACCGCATAGAGACACTTGAACGCATCACGGGGCTGATGCATCTGATCCAGCGCATCGATCAGATCCTGCGCGCTCACATCGTCATCGAACAGATCGGTCAATGCGGCTGCCGTTTCACCGGGACGACTGCATGCGGCCAACCGCTGACCGCACAGGTCGTACAGCAGCGGCCCCGACCAGATCAACCGATCGATCATGTGCTGTTTATCGAGCCTGGCCTGCTGGAAGAAGTCCGGCCCTTCGCGATACAACGCATGCCGCAGGTCCAGCGGCAGCATCATCTTCACCGCCACCCCATCCTGCTGAAGGAACTTGTTGTTGAACATCGGCCAAACTAATTTCTTCATGCGATCGGTCTCACCGTTCACCGCCGCAGGTTCGTCGATACGATCGACCAACACGATCAGACTCACGTAACCCAGTTCCTTCAGCACGCCAAGCAGACGTTGCATCAACTGGTAGCGCGTATCGTGATCGTTGGGCAACGGCAATGGCCGGGCGCGTGCTTCGGTGATCGTCAACGTCCCCAGAGAATGCGACAGATCAGACTTGGTGGGATCTACCACACGCAGCGCGCGGCGCACGCGGTTGACCAGGCCATACAAACTGCCGAGTCGCACCGCACAACCCAGCGCCACCAATGCGGAGCCGACCGACGCGGAAACAAACAGCACCGTTTCAAGATCATCAACATCTCCACGCAGGCTGTGGATGAGGCCGCATGCGATCGCGATCATACCCCACAGAATCGCTGCCCATCTCAGCACCACCGCGGATGACACCCAACCCAGCTTCAGCTTCCGCGCGAGTTTCGACCAACGGGTCTGGCGATCATCACTGATCGGTTGATCGTACAGCGCGGCGAGCAATCCCAAGTCGATGCGCTTCGCCTTGGGCATCTTGCGCAACAGTTTCCGAAGGTCACCATTGGCGAGCACTTTCGATTCGCCCAGTGCGGCATCCACCAACGGCGTGACAGCCAGCGACAAGATGACATCCATGTGATCGGCCAGGTTGAAATCACTCAGCATTTTCTCGGGATCGGCGCGTCGGGCAGCCCGATGTTGAGCCAGGCGTTCCAGTGCCGGATTCAGATCGTCATACCGCACCACCCAGGCCAGTCGATCGGTGTTGGCCGCGTTGTGTTCATCAATCTTACGTTGCATCAGCAGTCGCAGCGCCGTTTTGCCACTGCCCTTTTCACCGAACACGATGCCGGCGCTGGGGCGATCGGGCTGACCGAATACCTTGTCGAAATCAGGGTGATTGGGCGTCTGGTCAAGTAGCCGGGCGAACACC
>JANQFT010000496.1 GCA_028277685.1 Phycisphaeraceae bacterium | reverse complement strand
ACTGGCTCAAGCGAGCCAGCCCGGGGGACATCGACCTGATGGATCACCCACTTGGCCTCTGCCAACTGTTCCGCAGTGGGACGCAATCCTGCCTGGGCGTGGCCCAGTAGTGACTGCAGCGGGTTGGGACCGATCTCGATAAACGCGATGCGATCATCGCCGACGACCGCGCGCACTTCGCGGGCAAACTGGTGCGTGTGTTCACCCAGTTGTGATTTCGCCGCGGGGTTGAACTTCATCGTGTAGACGGCCAGGGCGATGGCGATCACCAACGATGCACCCGCCACATGCACCGCATTCACACCGTACTTGCGCGCCACCACCAATAACCAGTACGTCGCCAGCACCGCGCCCGCGCTGTTGGCCGGGGCAAGGAAGTCGCCGCGCTTGCCCGCAGACAGCATGAAGAACACCACCACGATCAGCAACCACAACACGCAAGGCCCCATCGCATTGGCAAACCAACGGCGCGGCTTGATGTGCAACAACGTCAACACACTCAACACCGACCACGGCAACATGCGCACGAACCAGTAACCAGGCGACTTCCAGAACTCTGTGAGAATCAACGACCAGCCACCGCGATTCACCCGGCCCACCACCTGGTCGCCGATGAGAATTTTCCAGAAGTCATCCGCATTTGCATGCAGCGCAGCCGCAATCCACCCGCCACACAACACAAGCGCGAACGGCAACCCCCACCACCACCCGGTGCGATGCATCGCCCGCCACTTGCCGGTGAACAACTTCGCGCCAAGAGGGATGTAGATCAACGGCAACAAGGCAGGCGGACCTTTACTCAACCCCGCGCCGGCCACGCCAAGCCAGAGCGCGAGCATCAGCGCGATGCGCACCCCGCGCGATCGTGCGCCGTCGAGCAGCAACACCGTGGCCGCCGCCCAACTCACCACCACACAGGCCACCAGCACCATGTCGGGTCGGGCCAGGTAAAACAACTTGATGCCCGCATGGTTAGTCAGCCACGCCAAGCCGCACACCAAGCCAAAAGTGAGGGCACTGGTACCAGGGTCGAGGCCGCCTTCTTCATCACCGCGGCCGCGCCCGACCAGCCATCGCCCGATCCAGATGGTGACGACCAGTGTGATCAGCCCGGCCAACATCGACGGGAATTTCAGCGCCCATTCACTGAACAGTCCCGCTTGCACCAAGGGCAGCCCGATCCAGTTGTACAGCGGCGGTTTGTGCGTGATCGCCCCGTTCATGTTGCGTGGCATGGCCCACCGACCATGCTGGACCATATCCACGGTGTAGCTGGCGGTGTCGGGCTGATCGTTGTCGTAAAAATCACTGGGACCGAGCAAACGACTGGCCGCCACCACAACCACCGTCAACGCAAACAGGAGCCAAACCGTACGAATCATGGTATCTTCTGCCCTTTCGATCGGGGCGTATGGCCGTCCCCGCCATGTGAATCGCCAGTATACCCCGCACTCAACTTAGCAGCGAAGACCATGATCGAGCAGACTGAAAACACACCGTTACTCAGCATCATCGCCCCGGCACACAACGAACAGGACAACATTGATGGCCTGCTCGACGATGTGCGCAACGCCATCGAACCGACCGGCATGACGTTTGAATTCATCATCGTCGACGACGGCTCGACCGATGCTACGTGCGACAAGATCAACCACCACATCAACAACGGTTGCAATTGGCTCCGCCTCGTGCGCATGGATACCCCGCCGGGTAAAGGGCTTGGCCCAAGCGGCGCATACCGCGGTGGGATTGAAGCGGCGACCGGTGACGTGGTGGCCATCATTGACGCCGATCGACAGAACGACCCGACCGACATTCCTGCGATGGTCGAATGTCTACAAACCGAAGGGTTCGATCTGATCCAGGGAGATCGCTCGGCCAATCGGCGCGACAACATCGTGCGACGGGTGTCGAGCATCGTGGGACGCACGTTCCGCCGCACGATTCTGGGCGACAACATTCGCGATTCCGCCTGCGCCTTGCGGGTGATGAAACGCGAAGTGGCACTACGCATTCCGTACCACTTCAAAGGCATGCACCGCTTCAGCGCGTACTACGCCCGCATCACCGGGCACAACATCACCGAGATGCCGGTCAAACATCACCCGCGCATCGCTGGCGAAGCCAAATTCGGCGTGTGGAACCGCGCCCTGCCCGGCCTGATCGACCTGCTGGCCGTGCGCTGGATGAAAAGCAGGTGGCGGAAGGTGAAGGTGAAGTAAGAATGTCGGATGTGGGATGTCGGATGGCGGATGTGGCGGCGTTTACATCCGACATCGCACATCCCACATCCCACATGCCTACGCCTATGATGTCCGTATTGATATGGAGCATCACCATGTCCAAACACGCCACCCCCGACCATCCGATCCATGATCTGATCGTTGCCCGCTGGAGTCCTTACGTGTTCGACCCCAAACCGGTCGAGCGCGAGAAATTACTTGCGTGCCTGGAAGCGGCGCGCTGGGCGGCATCAAGTTACAACGAACAACCATGGTCATTCATCATCGCATCGCGCGAGGATGAGGCAGCGTTCAACACGATGCTGGGTTGTCTGGTCGAGGCCAATCAGGGTTGGGCGCAGGCGGCGGGGGTGTTGTTGATCACCACCATCGGCCGCACGTTCAGTCGCAACGGTAGCCCGAATCGCGCGGCCGAGCATGACCTTGGCCTTGCCGTGGGCAACCTCAGCCTACAAGCCACGCAGTTGGGCCTGCACGTGCATGAAATGGCAGGCATCGACCTCGATAAAACCCGCGAAGTCTACGCCATTCCGGGGAACACAGATCCATGGACTGCCATCGCACTCGGTTACGTGGGTGACCCGGCATCGGCACCAGACCTCGCCCCGCGCGATACAGCACCGCGCACACGCAAGGCATTGGGGGAATTTGTGTTTGCTGGGGAATTCGGTAAGTCCGCTGTGTGACGATTGAATCGCAGAGGCGCAGAGAGAAACAAATGGTTCCTTCTGCGTCTCTGCCGTTACCTGGTATTACTCGATCACCAACTTTCGCGGGTGGAAGTCGAAGCCCATCGCCTGCTTGGCTTCCCAGAGCGTTTGCTCGGCAAACGCATTTGCCTTGGCGCTGCCGGATTTGATGATATCTCGGGCATCATCGTCGGTCAGTTTGGCCCGGCGCTCGCGCATGGGTTCGAGCAGGGCGTTGATCGTTTCGCTGGCTTCTTTTTTCAGGTGGCCGTCGCCAAGCTCGCTTTTTGCATACTGCTCGACCAATTCATCCACGCGCGACTGATCCGGGTGGAAGGCGCGCAGGTATTCGATGACCGTGTTGTTTTCCATGACCGGTGGGTCATCCATCGTGCCGCGGCCGGTGAAAATCCTGTTGCACTTTTTCTTCACTTCCTTTGGCATATCGCTCAGCAGAATCGCGTTACCGAGCGACTTGCTCATCTTCTGCTTGCCGTCGATGCCGGCCAGGCGCGCCACGCGACCAACCTTCGCTTCAGGAATCGGGAACAGACCGCCGGCCTGCACGTAGTCTGCATCTTCCGTTTGCGGATCGACCCCGCAGTACAACTGATTGAATCGCCGGGCGACTTCGCGCGTCATCTCGATGTGCGGAATCTGATCTTCCCCCACCGGCACCGCATGCGCCTTGAAGCAGAGGATGTCTGCGATTTGCCCCACTGCGTACATCAGGAAGCCGAAGCTGTAGGTATCGCCCAGGCCCTTTACGCGTATTTCATCTTTGATGGTCGGGTTCTTCATCAGTCGGCCGTACCCGAGCAACATCGCAAAGTACCACGTGAGTTCGGCGATGGCCGGCACTTCACTTTGCAGCACGAACGTGGAGCGATTGGGGTCCATGCCCACACTCACCCAATCCTTCACGATGTTCACGCAATCCGCAGCCACATCCTTCGTTTCCTGCGCGCGCGTGCTCAGGGCGTGATGGTTTGCGATCAGGAAGAAGCAGTCGTACTCATCCTGCATCGCCACGCGCATTTCCAAACTACCGGCGTAATGACCGATGTGAAGACCACCCGTAGGTGTATCGCCGGTGAGAATTCTCGGTTTGCTGTTGGTCTGATTCATCATGGCGATGTTGTATCGCGCCTTTGCGATGCGTACAAACGATTCAGGTGCGTAGCCTGCGACATTCTCACTTTCTTAAGAATATCAGAATATTATTTCCCGCCCGAAGAGCCTGTGAGTACAGTAAGTGACACAATCTTTAACGGTGGAGTGATGGTTATGAAATCTGATCGGCAGCTCGAACGTGTGGTCAAAGGTTTTGCGAATCATCGACGGCTGCAGATGCTTCGTCTGCTCGGCAAGCGACCAGAGCTATCTCTGGATGAAATCTGTGCCCTGTTGAACATTAACCTGAAGACGGGGAGCGAACACCTGCGCCGGCTTGCGTTGGCTGGGCTTGTTTTGAAACGCTACGAGGGGCGAAGCGTGCGTCACTGCCTGACGGATCGTGCCGTACACATCATGGCAATGCTTGCGAACATGCCCTGAGAAGGTACACCACGATCTTTGTCGGCAGAGCTCCATTCTCACGTTGGCACAACATTCTGACATTCTTAAGAAAGTGAGAATATTATCCTCTGTGTGGTCGCACGTACGGGGTTGCTGTTCAGTTGGAAGCGAAGGTAGGCTGTGGTTGGTTAAAGGGGCCGGTCAATGACCTCGTACCAAGCTTACATGGAACACCTGCTGCACTGTGGTGTACAGTTGTACCATGTGCCGGCAGAGACGTTCGAGCCTGGGTTTGTCGCTAAAACGGACTTCACCAAACAGGCGCGTTTGCTGCACATCATTGCCGGGCGAATTCGTTATGAGTTTGCTCTCCGGTCGGTCACGCTGGGCGGTGGAGCGATGTTGTTCGTTCCTTCGGGGGTGGAGCGCACGTGGTCGGTGACGGGTGATGAGCCGTTGTCGATGGAGTGGTTTTTGTACACCACCACGCCTGATGATTTGCAGGGCGTTGAGCCGCGCGTGTCGCATGATGTGGACCAGGGAGCAACACGTCAATCGTTCGAGCGACTCAGACAGCTATCGGTGCGCACCCGCCCGATCGATCAACTGGCGATTGCGGGCGAATGCAAAACACTGCTGATGCGCTTCATGCACGAGTCGGTGCCGTTACTCCGGTATCGCGAGGGGGGCCGTGGCACGCGGTCGCAACTGGCGGTGAATGAGGCGACGCAGATTCTGGATCGTGAGTATGCGAAGCCGGATGTGTTGACGGGTCTGCATGAGCGTGTGGCGGTGAGCGAGAATCACTTCCGCACCACGTTTCGTCGCGCGATGGGTATGACACCGGGCCAGTATGTGCTGCGGGTGCGGATGCGCCACGCGCGCGACCTGCTGGGGTCGGCCGCCAACCTTACCATCAAACAGGTGGCCGCCCGGATGGGATACGATGACCCGTTCTACTTCTCACGGGTGTACCGCCAGTTCTGGGGCCATCCCCCTTCGGATGAGCGCACCAACCACGCTTAGACCCACCGAGCGTCCGGTAGCCTGTTCACCGCACACATATCGGTGGTTTTGTCCATTATATCGCCCTTAACTTCCATGGCCCGATATGGTGATCATGATGTATTTTTCATTGTGTCATCGGCGATGCGTCGGTGCGTGACCGTCTCAATAACAATCTGGAGGATTTTTCTATGCAAGCAAAGCACGCGATTCTGACCCTGGCGGTGCTGATCACCATCAGCGCCTTTGCTGTCACCGCAAGCGCCAACGCCATCCTGTTCGACTTCGGTTCAACCGCCTACACCGGCACCGACAGCCCCGGTCATGAAGACGGCCTGGCGACCGGGTCTACGTGGAACTCGCTCGCTGTCGATACCGTATCCGGCATCGTCGATGAATTCGGCAACGCCGTGGCTGGCGTGTCCGTCGACCTCGGCCAAACCACCACCGACACCGGATTCATCGTCAACTATGCCGCTGCTACCAAGGTCGCGTCTTACGCCGGGTCGGCCACGTACAGCCTGTTCAACAGCGACCTCGGCACCGACCATGTCGTGCGCGATGGCAGTGGCCTGCGCGGCGTCGCCATTGTCGTGAAGGGCTTGGCCTACGGCGACTATGATTTCTACCTCACCGGCTTCCGCGGCGATGTGACCCAGAATGTTGCTCATGATTACTACGTCCGCTACGCCACCGGCTCGTCCGACGTGACCGACTTCACCAACGCCCCGCAACTCGACCTGCCCAACACCACGCTGACACAACCCGACTGGATCGACGGCGACAACTATGTCACCGCGTCGTTCATCATCGATGCCAACAATCCCAATCTGTACCTGCTGCAAAACAGCGACACGTTCATCGGCGTGGTGAACAGCCTGGAAATCGTTCCCGTTCCCGAACCGGCCACCATGACGCTGGCACTTGGTGGATTGGCCCTGATGCTTCGCCGCCGCGCATGAACAACGGTATGTGACTCATCCTCAACGCCATCGCCGTTAAGTTCCTCCCGGCGATGGCGTTGTTCCTTTCCACGACCAGAGGGATAGACGCACCCAAGGAGCACGCCATGCTGTCTGTACGTTTGGGCTTCGTTTCGCTGATGATCATGTTGGTCGCGTTCACACAAACTCACGCCGCCACGCCCACTGGTGACGCCTCGGTGATTCAGTCCATCTCGGACCTGGTCGCTTTCTGGACATTCGGCGAACAGGCCGGTCAGCAGCGCACCTCAACCGGCACGACCAACGTGCATGGGTTGAGTGAAGCGGGTGGTAGTGTGACGCGCGTGGATGGTGGGCCGTTCTCCGGTTACGCCGCCGACCTCAGTGGCAGCGGGTACCTTTCGATTCCTTACGCACAGACCGCCGACCTGAACATTCACGGCGCGTCGGCTGAAGTTTCGATGATCGCGTTCATCAATCTTGCCGCCATGCGCTCGACCACCGTGGCGGGCATGTGGTCTGAAGGCAGCGGTGCGAACGATGACAGCGGCACGCGGCAGTACGCGCTGCTGCTGGACATCCACGCCTATGGCGGGAACAACAAAGTCACGCCGCACATCAGCAGCGAAGGTGGCGTCACTTACCGGGCGGATGGCAGCAAGCTGCCGTGGAACGTGGACTACGCCGCGGGCGCAACGAACATCGAACTGAACACGTGGGTGTCGGTCGGCTTCACGTATGACAGTGAATACATTCGCGCGTACTACAACGGCATCGTAGATGAGCGCGACCTCAACCCCGTGGCCGACAATCGCACCGATCCCTACTTCACCACCGAAGGTCCGGGCGGAGGCGATCGCGGGATGAATCCGTACTACCACGGCCGCGGCATCTTCAGTTACGACCCCGATGAAACGTATGACCCGGCGAAGATCGATCCGCCGGCTTTCACTGTGGGTGCGCGGCAGGCTGGCGGTAAACCGGTGGCTGAAACGATGAACGGTTTGATCGGCGGTCTGGCCGTGTGGGACCGTGCACTGACAGAGGCGGAGATGCTGGCCGCGCATCAATCGGCCAACCTGAATGCTTTAAACAACCCCGCCCCCGGAAGTGGGGGTGAGCACATTCACTACCATGCGACGTTCACCGTGACATCGGACACATCGAATATGCCGTTGGATGATTTCAACACCGCCAACGGATCGAACTGGCAGGCGGTGCTTGGTTCAAACGCCAGCGCCCTGTCTGGCACGAGCAGCGACCCGATCCGCATTGCCGACTCGGGTGTGGGTGGGGTGGGTCGTTTCCTCGCCCAGACCGCAGCCAACGAAATCGGTTTCGCCTGGACGGATGATCTCGACACAATCGATGTGGATGAAGTGGATGGCCTGCAGGTCACGCTGAACAACAAGTCAACCGGTGACTCGGTGCGGTTTGCCGTGCGCATCGGCGGGCAATGGTTCGTCAGCGATGCGACGTTCAGCATCGATCCGGCAGGAATCGGTTACAACAACTGGGCGAACGCGCAAACACTCGAACTGGATTTCGCGACTGATCAGGCGATGTGGCGTTTACTCCAGCTTAACCCCGGCAGCACGCTTGCGCTAGGTGACGTGGCGACGTTCGATCTTTCAGGGAACGTCGATGCGTTAGGTCTTTTCATGCAGACTGCAGCCGATGGACTCATTCGCGCTGACGACCTGGGCCTCATCGCCATCCCTGAACCGGGCACGCTGGTGTTGTGCAGCCTGCTGATGCTGGGGCGCAGATCGCGCGCACCACGCCACTGCACGATTATTGATCGGTCGCACTGACAAACGCGCGACGGTAAGCGCCGGGTGTGGTCTTACGCCAACGACGAAACGCGCGGTTGAAATATGACAGATTCGTGAAACCCGCGCGGTAGCATACCTCGGTGATGGCCAGATCCGTTTCCATCAACATCCGACACGCACGGCCCACGCGAACCTGCACCACGTAATCGATGAAGGTCTGTCCCATCATCCGTTTGAAGAACCGGGCAAACGCCGAAGGGGAGCGGTGGATCAGTGCTGCGGCGTCGGCCTGGCGAATCTCATGGTCGATGTGGTCAATCACCCAACGGCACACGCGGTCGATGGCCTGTTGATCGGTCGGGCGCACCGATCTTGCGTAAGGCTCGGCCGACAACTGCCGGGCCGATCGGCTCCGCGCTAATTGATCCATGATGTGCAGGAAGGTAATCCACCGATCGGTGGTGCCCAGATCGGCCAATTGCATCACATCACCCCGCACACGTTGGACCACGGCCTCGGCAAACACCAAGCCGCACTCAGCACGATGCATCAATCGATGCACACGGCGCATCTCAGGTTGATCGGGAATGGCTTTTTCCGGAAAGTACACCACCACGGCCGCACACGATGCGGCTTGCTTTGGTTCAGCATGCCATGTGTGCGGCAGGTTGCCCGACAGCAACACCAACTCACCGGCGTGCGCCTCTTCCACACTGTCGCCCACATAGCGCTGGCCGCTGCCATCGACAATGTACGTCAGTTCCCATTCCGGATGCACGTGCCACTCGAACGGAAACGCATCCTGGCGATAGGCTTTCACCTGAAGGGATTCGTGCTCGCTGCGTCGAACGTGTTCGTAACTGGGTTGCATGGGTGATACGCCGTAATTCGCGCCAATACCAGACAGACAAAACGAACAGTGTCAAAATTGTACCATTATTTGCCGTGATCGTCGTGGCTGACCCGGTCGACGGCAGGGCATACTTCAAGGCTCGGCGGGAGAACAAGGAGCACCATCATGAGCATCGCGATCGATACCCGCCTTGACAAACCCTATCACTTGACGGCCAACCACGTTCAGCAATTCCGCGCTGATGGTTTCGTCCGTCTGCCCCATGTGTTCGACGCCCAGACGCTTGCCGACTACGGCAGCGTCATCACCGACCTGACCATGGCGGAAGCGGAACATCTTGCCCCGCTGGATGAACGCGATACGTACGGCAAGGCGTTCATCCAGGTAAGCAACCTCTGGCCACGCGATGCGCGAGCCAAAGCGTTCTCATTCAGCAAGCGCCTGGCGCGCATCGCCACGGAATTACTCGGCACGACGGGCGTGCGGATGTGGCACGATCAGGCGTTGTACAAAGAGGCAGGTGGCGGATTCACCCCCTGGCACGTTGATCAGCAGTACTGGCCGATGGCAACGGAGCTGTCCGTCACGGCCTGGATTCCGCTGCA
>JANQFT010000460.1 GCA_028277685.1 Phycisphaeraceae bacterium | reverse complement strand
TGATGAACAACTTCATCGACCGCATCCACGGTGACCAGGATGTCACCCTCTGCGAAATCGAGAACGCCATTCGTCCGGTAGAGATCATCAACGCCGCCGCCGAATGCACGCCGGTGTTCACGGTCGAGGATCAATACGTGCAGCGCGTTGCGCCCATGCCCGAAAAAGCGCCGGACGATCTGGCGTGCGCCATCACCGGTATCGAAGATATCTTCAGTACCTGCTTCGATCAGTTCATACTCCCCAGCGAACTCGGTACCGCTGCGTGGGCCAAGCCGGCGGGTTCGATGGAACTGGGCGACTATCGCGCGTTCAAGGGACTGGCTACGGCGTAGGGCTAGCAGCCTGCTAAGCTCTTGCCACTGAATACGACATGGCAACATCTGAAGCGGCTCGGCAGGTGCCTCGCCCTCCCACGGAGATACTTCCTGGAGCTTTTTTGAGACACGGGTGCAATTTCGTGTGGCCATGGGCTTGATTCGTCGGCAATCCGCGGCCTATTGTGCGGGCAATTGGCGAAAGTGAGTCACCGCGGGGTGTTTCTTACAATCGCCCGTCACTTAGATAGCGAGGTCACACCATGGCACACCAAGTACCCGATCTGCCCTACGCCTTCGATGCACTCGAACCGCACATCGATGCCCGCACGATGGAAATCCATCATGGCAAGCATCACGCGGCATACGTCGCCAAACTGAATGACGCTTTGGAAAAGGTGCCGGAACTGGCTGACCTGAGCATTGAGGATCTGCTGGCTGATGTTTCCAAAGCGCCCGAATCCGTGCGCACCGCAATCATCAACAACGGCGGTGGCCACGCAAACCACTCGCTGTTCTGGCAGATTCTTTCGCCCAACGGTGGCGGAGCGCCGACAGGTGAACTGGGCGAGGCCATCGATAAGTCGTTCGGTTCGTTCGACGAATTCAAAACACAGTTCGCCAACGCCGCCGCCACGCGATTCGGCAGTGGCTGGGCCTGGCTGGTGTGCGACGGCAAGAAGAACCTGCACGTCTACTCCACCGCCAACCAGGATTCACCCATCATGGAAGGTCACATTCCGCTGCTGGGCCTGGATGTGTGGGAACATGCTTACTACCTGAACTATCAGAACCGCCGGCCCGATTACATCAACGCGTTCTGGAGCGTGGTTGACTGGGCGAAGGTGGCTGAGCAGTGCCCGGCCTGCTGCAACTGATACGAAAACACCACCACGACACAAACGCGAGGGGATATGCGAACCGGAGGACTCCGAGAAGGGCAAAACGAGGAGGAACCTGAAGGAGGCTCCCGGGAATCAGGGGAGTCGTGGTGAAGCCGCGGTCGAAAGGCCGCGGCCCTTTTTATGCGCGCCTTGGCCTATCTGTTGCTTCTTCTGCATCCACCCCAGGACTTCATGGGTATGCTCTTCCCACCACTTCGCAATCGCCTTCTGCATGCGATCACGTTCGTGCCATTCTGCGTGAATCCAACGATATGTCGGCACATTGATGGGAACGTCGGCTTTGGGAAACTGCGGAAAACTCGCAGGCAAACCATAATGATGGCCTGTGTGTGAATTCATGTACCCATACAAAGTCTGTGCACTACCTGCACGAACTTGCGGATGCACATCGTTCAGGTGATCGATTAGCAAGCGACAGATACGGAATTTCAGCCTGTGTAGGGCATGTTCATATTCCTGTCGTTGCGTATCAAACACATCGTGGACGCGCCAGACCAACCATCCCCGAATGGCATCATCCCGATCGGATAATCCCCCCGACAGATCATCAAACGTAAAGCAATCGTTCTGTATCAACCATTTGTACCCCAACCATCGCAATCGCAGATCCCTATGCCCGATCAGTGTGTTTCTTAGCAACCCGGCAAACTCATCTTTGTATACAGACTGAAACTTAGCACCTTGAAAGAAATAACGGTCATATAACCACATGACGGTAATCACCACTTCAGGATCGCGATGCGACAGCTGATCAAACAGCAAGCGTGGATCACGCCGAACACGCAGAGCCAACTGACGAACAACTTCAGGCGTCACGGTGTGTGTAAAACGTAATTCAGGACTGTCTGCACCAAAGCCATGGGCATCCATGTCGAAAGGCCTGGCGCTCTTCCAATACGTACGGACCTGTTGCGTTCGATCCGTCTGTAATTGGTGAATCAGTTCCGCATCGCTGAGCGTATGCGGCCCGCACCCGCCAAGCAGGCACAACACGCTCGCAAAGAACAACCCAATCATCGCTTGCTTCATGGGATCACCTCACCAATTAAGACGTCGATGCCTCAGCATTTTTCATCCACCCGCCCAATGCAATATATCTGCAATCCCCGCACCACTCAGCACACAACTGATCACGCCGTTCAGAGTGAAAAAGGCCATCGTGAACTGATCTCGCCGTGCGGCACGATGCTCGTACAACAGTAGCAACGCCACCACGATGATTCCCGCAGTGAAGTAGCCGAAGTCAAGCAGGTCATGAATTCGATTCAACTCAAACGCCGGCGTCACTCGCTGCACGCCAACCAGCAATAGCAGCGCGATCAGATGTGCCCCCTTCGCCACCCACAGCGCTGCCTGCCTGCCAAGTTTGGCGGGAACTGAATGCAGGCCTTGGGCGCGGTCGACCTCCATATCCTGCAAGGCGTAGATGATGTCGAACCCGCCCACCCACAGCACCACGAAGCCTGCCAGCAACCAAGCTCCCCCATCGTGAATCAGGTATGCAGGTTCAAGGGCAACCGACGCGCCAATCGGACTCAGCCCAAGCGCTACCCCCAATACAAAGTGAGCTCCTGAAGTGAATCGCTTCGCAAGGCCGTATCCCCCCAGCCACACCACAGCGATAGGCAATAGCATCAAGGGCCACCAATTATTCCGCAACACACCAAAGCCCACCGTGCAGGCCAGCAGCGCGATCGCACACACCACCATCGCGGCAAGTACATCACCATCGCGTAACTGTCCCGCCGGCAGGGCGCGCCCGGCAGTGCGCGGGTTGGCTGCGTCGATCTTCCGGTCGGCATAGCGATTGGCCAGCATGGCAAACGTACGCGCGAA
>JANQFT010000419.1 GCA_028277685.1 Phycisphaeraceae bacterium | reverse complement strand
GATGAGTTCGTTCAGCTTCGTGATGATGGCATTTTCGCCACCGCGCTCATGCTCACTTACTTCGCACCGACCGATCAACTGATTGTCTGCAACGCTGGTCATCCGCGTCCGTTCTGGTACCAGGCGGCGACGGGACAGTGGCAGAATCTCGAACAGACCGAAGTCGATACCGATGATCGTGTGCGCAACCTGCCGCTGGGCGTGATCGAGGGCACCGGCTACGAACAGTTCGCCGTCACGCTGGGCAAGGGCGATATTGTGGTGGCGTACACCGATGCGATGATCGAAGCCCAGAATCCCGCCGGCCGCCCGCTCAACGAGATCGGCCTGATCGGCTTGGCACGCACCATCGATCCATCCGACCCCCAAACCTACGGCAGCGAGCTGATCAACCGCGTGAGCCAATTCCGAGGTGGTGCCGAGCCGGCTGACGACCTCACGCTGCTCACGCTTTGTCACAACGCTGGCGACCCGCCCGGCCTCACCGTCACCGAAACATTCAAAGTCATGGCGAAGATGGTGGGGTTGTCTCGCGTATGATCTGGATGTTCGGGTTGTCTGCCTTCAGTTGAGTGATCGCTTCGTCAGAAACGTTCACGTTACTCAACTTCAGTTCCTTCAAGTTCAGTAGCTTTTGCAATTCGACCATCACCTTATCGTCAACAGCAGGCCCACTGATGGCGAGATGTTGCAGTTGCGGCATCTGCGTCAGTCGCTTAAACCCGGCAATGGTGACTGCGGTGTCGGTCAGGTCGAGGCCTTTGAGGCGAACGAGTTTGACCAGTTCACTGAACGCAGCGTCGTTGATGGCCGTGCCACGCAGTTTAAGCGTGTCGAGTTCCGAAAGGTCGCGCAACAGACTGAGGTTCGCTCCCGTGATGGCGGTGCCGCTCAGGTCGAGGGTGTGCAACTTGCGGCAAGCTGCCAAATGTTCCAGTGCCGCGTCAGTGATCTGCGTATCGCTCAGATCCAGTTGGTACAACGCATGAAGCCCACGCAGCGCGCGGGCAGAATCATCGCCGATTGCGCACTTGGCCAGATTCAGTCGCGCCAGGTAACGCAGGGTTATAAGAAGTGATACCCCTTCATCCGTGATGGCACTTCCATCGAGATTCAGTTCCGTCAGCAAATCCAGATGTGTCAACTCTTGTATCGCATCCATTGACGCGGCTTGCTTCGGTAGATCAAGATTGACCAGCGCGTTTAAAGAACCAATCAGGCCCAAATCATCGTGGGAAAGTTGTAGTTTTGGATGGACGGTCAAACGTTCAACCGGCGGAAGCTGCGGCAGGGCAGCAGTCGCCTGCACGAGATCTGTTTCTGCGGTCAGTTCAACGGTCGATTTGCGTAAAAACATCGAAGGCATGTCGCTGCCGGTGGTGCTGATCACCCAGTCTGGCGTTTCAGCGTGGACATGAACGATTGCCCCCGCAGTTCGCAGCGCTTCAACCGCCGTCATCTCGCGTGAGTAAACGCGCTGCTTGGCGATTACCCATGCGGAAATCAGCGCCACTGCGATAACGGCAACCACCAGGATGAGTTTCAGTAGTTTCTTCAATGCTCCCCACGTCCCTGTAGGTCCGGGTCTGCTCGGACATGATGCGAAATGGTCCGGGCAAAGGCCCGGACCTACGAGTCCTATTCTGCTTGTTCAACCTGCGGCAGGTTCACCAGGGCGATCTTCAGAATACCTTCAACGCTTTTGATGCTGTCGATGATCTTGCTGTCGGGCATTTCGTCCACGTTCACCAGCATCATCGCGGTTTCGCCGCAGCGGGTGATGGCCATGTCGGCGATGTTCACCTTCGCATCACCGAGGGCCTTGCCCACACTGCCGACCATGCCGGGGCGGTCCTCGTTCAGCAGCAGGATCATGGAGCCACACGGCACGATGTCCATGCGGTAATCGTTGATGCGGAGGATGCGCGGCTGGCCGTCGGCGTAAACGGTGCCCACGATGGTGCGCGTGGTGGGGCCACTTTCCACCTCGATGGTCAGCATGGGTATTTCGCCCGCTTCCTCTTCGATCACACTCTTGAGCTTGATACCGCGCTCTTCTGCGACCACGCCGACGTTGATCACGTTCACCGGGGGATCGACCTGTCCCGTCATCAAACTCACCGCCGCCATGCGTTCGATGGTGCTGGCGGCACCGCGAATCGGTGCGCCTGAGATGGTCACCGTGACCTTGCCGATGCCATCTTCACACATCGGGGCGATCAGTTGGCCCATGCGCTGAATCAGGTCAACGAACTGCATCTGTGCCGGATCGAGATCAAACCGCACGCCGGCAATGTTCACCGCACCCCGCAGGCCCTCGCCGCGCAGGAATTCCAGCAACTGAGCGCAAGCTTCCTTGCTGACGGCATCCTGAGCTTCGGTGGTGCTTGCTC
>JANQFT010000404.1 GCA_028277685.1 Phycisphaeraceae bacterium | reverse complement strand
GCCGGCGGGCATCACCTTGTCGCTCATCAGGGCGACTGCATGTTGGAACGACGCCACATCCGCCGCCTTCGCGTCCATCGGTTTGGTCTGCTTGCCCAGCACCACAATCCCGTAGGGCCAGTCAGGGCAGCGACCCGAATTACCCTCGGTCGATCGTGCGCAGATCCCAAAGAAGGGCGGCTTGTCCTTTGCGTTGTCGGCTGCTTTGATCACGTAGCCGAACTCGTGCATCGTGCCGCACCAACTGGTGAGCGCCGGGTATCCCTGTTCCAGTGAAGCTCGCAACGGTGCATCCATCGTCGCACGGTAACGCTTCGCCTGTTCTTCCTGTGAACCCCACTTGCTCGCATTGTACGGATCGCCATGTTCATGCAATTCGTAACCGGTCGCCTTACGCAAAAACTCCATCGATACCCCCAGGCCCACCGGGTCGAGCGGCCACCAACCAGCATCCAGATTGCCCTCCCACCGATGCTTGGTGTTCACCTGCATCGTGAACGCCATGCCGCTGAAGCCCATCAACCGTTCGTAACTCACCGGTCGATTCGTCGTGGCGGTCAGCGTGGCGATACTCTGCACGTACCCGTTGCAGTCGAGCGACTTGGCATACGGCACGCCGGTCAAACTGATTCGATCACCATCACGTTCGATGGTCGTCACGGGGCTCACGGTCGGCTGCATGGGTTGTTTTCCTGCTTGAATGATGTTGTTGCTGGAGGCGTTGTTGGAAGTCACGAACCGCGGCCCATAGATCGCGCCAACGGTGATGAACGCGGCAAGGCTCAACATCAACACCGCCTTGCCAATGGTGATACCCGCCACGGTTGAACCCGCTGCGGCGCTGGTGGCGAGGGTCATCTTCCCCAGCGCCGCTGTAAGCGTAGCCGGTGCCGCCTGCGCTGCGTTGTTCGAAAGCAGCGTCGCCAGCAGGCCCATCGCAGGTACCGCAACCCCGCGCTCGCGCAGATGCGCGCGCACCTGTTCAATTCCTTTATCGATTCGCCGCGACACCGTGCCCTGGTTGATGCCGAGCCGCGCTGCCACATCCGCCTGTGATTGCCCCGCCAGGTAGTGCGCCATCAAAGGCCCGCGCAGTTCCTCGGGCAGCGCAGCCAGCGCATCATCCACCACCGGCGCGATGTCCGACCAATCAGGCGTTGCTTCTTCTGCGCCGGTCGCTTCGGTTGCGGCCGTCTGCTCATGCGTCCGCCGGCGCGCCTCAGCTCGAATCACCTGCCGCGCCTGGTTCAGTGCCACCTGATGCAGCCAGCCAGCCAACGAGCCACGCACCTCATCCGCCTTCTGACTGAAGCGGAAAAAGCAATCCTGCGCCACATCTTCCGCTGCCGCCGAATCGCGCGTCACTCGCATCGCCGTGCCGAACACCAGCCCGGCGTAACGCGAAACGATCTCCCGAAAGGCCTCCGCCGACTGCGTGGCCACGTACTGCTCCAATAGAATCGCATCTGTCTGCATCGCATTTGCCTCCCGGCCGACTTTATCCCACCGGCCTTCACCCCAAAGATGCCAGCCAAGCCCCCATCATGCGCCCCTGGATGAAAAATCACCAGCCAATCCAACACGGAGCAACGACCCACCGCACGGACGACTCCGACAGACCACCGCTGCCCGTAGCACCACCCCGTAGGTCCGGCATGTTCTCGACCGCATGCGTCCATCGGGGCGCGACGACGCGCAAATTCGTGGTATTTGGTGGTTTTTGAAAACTTTTTTCGCCCGAAAAAGGCCCGATTTGATCTCCGTCAGGGTGACAAATGCCTCCAGATGCGCGGCCCAGATGCGTCATTGCGTCCCTATATGATGGTGCGTTTTTCCCCCTCCTCCTTCGGGGGGAGGGGGAAATAAAGCCAGCACACGCGGCAACGCGGGAAACCCGCGTCGCTTCGTGGGCGCTTATTCGTGCCTGCGTGCCTCAATGCCTTCTGCCATACATGTTACGATGCTCAGCAAACACATTGATGGGAGACCATTCATGCGTATGACCTGTTTCATGTTGGTGTGCTGCGTGTTGTTTGCCGGCTGTGGTAATGGCGCGAAGTCGGATAGTTTGCGCGGTGAAGCAGACAGCAGCGGGTGGGCGATCGCGGTCGA
>JANQFT010000386.1 GCA_028277685.1 Phycisphaeraceae bacterium | reverse complement strand
CCTTGCGCTGGTTCCGCGGTAACCATAGACACATGAACCACAGTGCCCCATCCCAAGCCGGGCCGCAGCGCAGCGCAGGTCCGGGTGCTTCGGTGGCTGACCCTCTGATCACCGCCACGCAATCGGTGCGCTTTGGTCAGTCGCTTGAACTCGAATGTGGACGTTCGCTTCCGGGAGTGGATGTCGCTTACGAAACCTACGGCACGCTCAACGAAGATAAATCCAACGCGGTGCTTGTTTGCCATGCGTGGACCGGCGATGCCCACGTGGCCGGTTACGCGCCAGATGAAGATCCATCCGATCCCAAAACCAAGCCCGGCTGGTGGGATCTCTACGTCGGCCCAGGCAAGCCGATCGATACCAACAAGTACTTCGTCATTTGCTCGAACCTGCTTGGTGGCTGCAAAGGCACCACCGGCCCGGGTTCGATCGATCCGGAAACCGACAGGCCATACGGCCCAACCTTTCCCGTAGTCACCATCGCCGACATGGTCAATGTGCAAGCACGATTGCTCGACCACCTGGGCATCGACAAACTGCTGTGTGTCACCGGCGGTTCGATGGGCGGCATGCAGGCGCTTGAGTGGGCCATCCGTTACCCCGACCGCGTGTTCGGCGCGATCCCCATTGCCTGCACCCCGTCGCTTGGCGCACAGGCACTGGCGTTTGATGCCGTGGGGCGGACGGCCATTCGGTACGACCCGGAATTCCATGATGGTGAGTATCAGCAGCATGGCACCAAGCCGCGCAAGGGACTGACCGTTGCCCGCATGCTGGGACACATCACGTTCCTCTCCGAAGAGAAAATGGACGAAAAGTTTGGCCGCACGCTGCGTAACGGCGATCAACTGAACTACGATCTGACCAGCCAGTTCAGCGTGGAAACCTACCTTGATTACCAGGGCCAAAAGTTCGTCGACCGTTTCGATGCGAACAGTTACCTGTATCTGACGCGCGCGATCGATTACTTCGATCTGGCACGCGATCACGGCAGCGTGGAAGCGGCACTGGCTAAAGCGCGAGCACGGTTCCTCGTGATTTCGTTCAGCCACGATTGGTTGTTTACCCCAGAACAGTCGAAGCAGATTGTGCGCGCGCTCGGCGCGGCAGGGCAGACGGTTACCTATCTCGACATTGCCAGTAATTACGGGCACGATGCGTTTCTGTTGCCCAACGACCATCAGGAGCGCGCGATTCGTGGTTTTCTGGCCAGGCTCGAGCGCGAATGGCATGGCCAGGTGGATCGTACCAATACCGTTACCCATGCAGATGATGTCGATGAAAAACGCCGCCTCGACCTCGAACGCATTCGCACCATCCTCAAAGATGGCCAGAGCGTGATTGATCTCGGCTGTGGTGAGGGGGCATTCCTGCAGCTACTGAAGTCGAACGGTTGCGAACGAGTGCAAGGGATAGATGTTGATCCTGAACGCGTGGTGCAGTGTATCGAGCGTGGAGTCGATGCCGTGCAGGGTGATCTTGATGCACCCGATGGTTTTTTCCCCGATCAGTCTTTCGATTACGTCGTGCTCAGTCGCACATTGCAGGTCGTGCGTCGGCCTGCGGTGGTGGTTGATGAAATGCTGCGCGTGGGTAAACGCAGCGTCATCAGCTTCCCGAACTTCGGTTACTGGCGCAACCGCCATCAGATCGCGTGGACCGGCCGCGTCCCCGTTACCCGCAACCTGCCGTTCAGTTGGGCAGACACGCCGAACCTGCATCACCTTTCGATGAAGGATTTCGAAAAGTGGTGCGCCGATCGTGGTGTGCGCATCGAAAAGCGGATCGCCATGGATTACGAATCAGTCCATGAGATCCGCTGGCTACCGAACCTGCGCGGTACGGATGCGATTTACGTGATTTCAAAGTAAGTCGGGGCAGGCCCCGACCTATGGGTTACGGGTCGATCAACCCCACAAATAATCGGCTGTCGATATCCACCAGCGGATCCACTTCTTTAATCGCCGCTGCCCGAGCGAATACTGCACCGGGGTTGGATGATCGCATCGCTCGGGCCAGCACGTGATAGCCGGTCGGACCTGCCGGTTCGGCAACTCCGTAGACACTGCGAATGCTCGGTAGTGCTGCCAGCGCCATCCGCGCGATACCTTTGCGTGCCCCGACGTACGTGATGAAATGATGTTTCGGACTGATACCGCTGAGCATGCATTCATCGAAATAATGCAACCCGCCGTGATGATCCACGATGCATCGGCACATCATGCCGTTAAGCAGTTGATGCATGTTGCCGCGTGCGCCGCTCTTGACCGAAAGCAACTGCGGACCAATCTTCGAGTCCTGGTAATCACTCATTGCTTCAACAGCGTCGCGCATTTCGTCGTAGCAGGCCATCCAGTTGTCGTACGTTACCGGATCGGGTGCGATGTGCACCGGCATTGCCTCGTACGCGAACGGGTGAATCGACGCGCCACTGCGTCTGGCCAACTCGATGCCATGTCGCTGAAGCTGGTCGCAGATGTCGATTACCTTGTCAGCACCTTCGCGGTCCAGGATGTTACGCATCGCCACCACCAGTGATTGCTGGGTAATGAACTCATCTCCGCCGGTCAGGTCCGTTCCGGCAATCTTCTTGATGGCCTCACAGCCGGTCTCGGTCAGGCTTGCCCACGAAAGGCCCCACTGCGCATCCTGTCGTGGGCAGAACAGTCGGACTACCGATGAGTCACGTTCTAGGTGCGCCTTCACGGTGAGTTTCTCTCCGGCCTCGCGCTGACCGGCTTCGGTGATCGGCAGGAACGCCGCCATTTGATCGCCATCGAAATCCGCGTTCATCAGTGGGCAGCACAACGGATGGAAGCGCATGGCGTTCCCCGGCATTCGCACCGGGTGGAACGCCAGCAGGTTGGTCGGCAGCACGCTGGGGGCACGGTTAACGACCACCCATGATTTGGCCATTGTTTTGTCAAGTGCCTTGGTGGCTTTCGTGGTACGCTGTGCGACCTCATCGGTGCCAATGCTCCGCGAGAGTTGCGGCCCGAACAGTGACCACGCCATCTCCTCTGGCAGGCCGACCTGATCAGGCTTCAAGTCCAGCGCTGGCGCGATGACCGCTCGTCCGCCGAACACCGGGCGCGAGAACAACTGCAGGTCATCCGGGCCGATCAATGATTCGAAGTATGCACTCACGGTGTTTGTCAATTGCTGCTTTGCTCGTGTGGCTAATGCGGTTGGCGCCTTGCCGCTAACCACACGTCGCGCGTGGTCATTCGCTTCGATCAACGCTTTTGTTTTCACGCCCTCAATCAACCCGACGTGGGTGATTGCCACATCGCCCAGCCAGGGGTGTGACACCGGGCAAGCCAATTTCAGTGTCTTGTCGGTTGGCTCGGCAAGGGCAAAGCGCAGTTGGTCATCGTTCAGTTGAGCCGCGATTCCTGCAGCAGCCAGTTTCTTTGTAAGGGCGCAAAATTGCGGCTCAACTGAACGATGACCAACTGCGCTTTGCCCTTGCCGAGCCAACCGACAAGACACTGAAATTGGCTTGCCCGGTGTCACACC
>JANQFT010000332.1 GCA_028277685.1 Phycisphaeraceae bacterium | reverse complement strand
AGCAGATCGGTCTGCCCGGCATTGTGACCGACCTGTGCCGTCGCCCGCGGGGTTTGTTCCTCGTGACCGGCCCAACCGGTTGCGGTAAAACCACCACCTTGGCCTCGATGATCAACTGGATCAACGAGACGCTCGACCGCCACATCGTCACCATCGAAGACCCCATCGAATACTACCATCCGCATAAGCAGTCGATTTTGAATCAGCGTGAAGTGGGCACCGATGTGACCAGCTTCGCCGAGGCCCTGCGTCGCGTGCTGCGGCAGGACCCGGACGTGGTGCTTGTGGGTGAAATGCGTGACCTGGAGACGATTGAAGCCGCCATCCGCGCCGCGGAAACCGGTCACCTTGTGTTTGGCACCCTGCACACCAACTCCGCCGGGGGTACCATCAACCGTATCATCGATGCGTTCCCGGTCGACCAGCAGAACCAGGTGCGCGTGCAGCTATCTTCGTCGCTGATGGCCGTGCTCAGTCAGCAGTTGCTGCCCCGTTCCGACACCCCGGGCATGATTGCCGGGTTCGAGTTCCTTGTGGTCACACCCGCCATCGGCAACCTTATCCGTGAAGGCAAGCCGATGAGTTACATCGACTCTGCCATCCAGACCGGTAAGTCGGTGGGTATGCAGCTACTCGATGACCACCTGTGGCGACTCTACGAAGAAGGCAAGATCAAGGCCGACGACCTGATCGACCGCTGCCGCGACAACAAGGGCATGACCGAGAAGATTCACCGGGCCGGTGGGGCGATCGGCCGCGTGGAGTTCGATAACGATCCAGGTACCGGTACCGAGTGAGGTTAACATGGCCATCGCCGGGTCAAACCAGTTTTGTGGAGTTCCGGCTCCTTTATTTATTGTGAACACAAAGCATCCATGCAAGCAAAACCGTAACCGTCAGTGCTATGAAAACCAGATGTCTGATAAAAGTTTTCTTGGAAAAGCCTTGGTTTATGGCGGTCGTTGACAGAATAATGAAGTGAAAGGCTTAGGGATTGGCTGATGGAGACATTGGCCCTTAACAGACAAGTGAATAGCACGAGGCAGGCGGGCCATTGGGAATCGAAGCTTGAACGGTGGCGCGTGATGGTGGATCGGGGGTACTTCAGAAGACTCATCGCGACGTGGTCGCGCGTCAGATAACGCCTTGATCTTTGACAACCCACCTAATGGATTACTGTTTATTTGGTCAGTCTGAGACTGGACAGACTGATTAATGTTGTTCCTGGTGAGCGTTGGTGGGGCGTGCCGGCGCGAGACTGAGGCGAAAGCAAACGACACGGGCGGCTGGTCAAGGATGGGCAAGATGATCGTTGGTCACGGATGGCTTGGCCTTGGCCTTTTGCAGGGATGGGAAGGAAGGGCATGCATCGGCTCAGGCTGATTTGGAAGTGCGTGTCGGGACAACGCGCACGGAACCAAAGAGGACGGGAACCGCGGTTTGCCGGGCAGGCAGGATGCGGTGAGGCAACGACGGGCGTGATGGAGGCAACGGGTCGGCTGAGTCTGACCCACCGTGCGGAAGACATTCCGTGACGGGCGGGGTTGGGCGACGGCGGCGGAGTTGGAGAATGGATCGGTAAGCGGCAGCGCAAAGCTGCGCCGGGATGAAACATCAACCCGGATCAACGAGGCACCCTGTTCGCGATTTTGCGATGCAGCCGGCAACCTTGACCGGCGGTGCCCACGACGGGGCATGGTGATGGTGAACGAGCCTCGGCGGCGATGCAGATCGCGGGTCGAGCGGCTGGCGAAAAACGATTGCGGCTTGCTCAAACGAACACGCGCAATCTTTTGAATACACCGGGTCTGACCCAGGCCCGAAACACCCAAGGGCATGCGTTGGCCTGACGAGGCCGACTGCGTGTCACCGGAGTCAGCGTCATGGCCGATTCGCCAGGCAAACCAGGGCAAGATCCTTACCGCGGTCGCCGTTTGGGTCGCGTGCTCACGAAGATGGGCCATGTCACCCGCGAGCAGGTCCACGAAGCGCTCGACCTGCAGACCCAGCGCAAGCTGCCGCTGGGCCAGTTACTGGTGGAACTGGGCTATGTCACCCAGGAAGACGTGAACAAAGCGCTCGCCGCACAAGCGGGCATGAGCACCGTTGACCTGGACAAACTCGACATCAGTGAAGAAGTGGCGCACATCCTTCCCGCAGAAACGGCGCAGGCCTATCAGGTCATGCCGCTGAAGTACGAACAGGGCAGCAACACCCTGACCATTGCGCTCAAGAGTGCGGATAACTTCCGTGCCGTGGACGACCTGCGTCTGCTGATGGGTTACAAGGTGCATGCGGTGGTGGCCGACGCCAAACAGGTGGACGATTACATCGGCCGCTTCTACGGCAGTGATGATGAGTCCATCGCGTCGCTCATCGGTGAGATGGCATCCGACGAAGCACTGATGGGCCTGAGTGATCGCGGTGAATCGATCGACCTGGATAGTCTGCTCGCCGCCGCGGAAGACAACAAGGTCAAGCGTTTGCTCAACCTGGTGTTGTTGCAGGCGATTAAAGATCACGCTTCGGACGTTCACTTCGAACCGTTCGAAGATGAATTCAAGATGCGCTACCGCATCGACGGTGTGCTGTATGAAATGATTCCGCCGCCGCGCCACCTGGCGCCAGCCATCGTTTCGCGCGTGAAGGTCATGTCCAACCTCGACATCGCCGAGCACCGCATGCCGCAGGACGGCCGCATCGAATTGATGGTGCAGGGATCGCCGGTCGACTTGCGCGTCAGCGTGCTGCCCACCATGTTTGGCGAGTCGGTCGTGATGCGTGTGCTGGACCGTTCGAACGTTCAGCTCGATCCGGAAAAACTCGGCATGCGCGACGACGATCTGGATACGTTCCGCCAACTGATGCACAAGCCCAACGGCATCGTGATCGTCACCGGTCCCACCGGTTCGGGCAAAACCACCACGCTGTATGCCGCCCTCAACGAACTGAATGAAGTGGACGTGAAAATTCTCACGTCGGAAGACCCCGTTGAATACGACATCGACGGCCTCATCCAGTGCCAGATCAACGATGAAATCGGCCTCACGTTCGCCAAGTGTCTGCGCAGTTTCCTGCGTCAAGACCCGGACATTATTCTCGTGGGTGAGATTCGCGACCTTGAAACGGCGCAGATCGCGGTGCAAGCGTCGCTCACCGGCCACCTTGTGTTCAGCACCTTGCATACCAACGATGCGCCTTCCAGCATCGCGCGTTTGCTCGACCTTGGTTTGGAACCGTTCCTGGTGACCGCCACGCTCGAAGCGATCGTCGCCCAGCGCCTGGTGCGCCGCATCTGCACGCACTGCAAGGAAAAGTACGAACCCAGCGAAGAACAGTTGATGGAGTTGCAGCTCACGCCTGAGGATGTGGAAGGCCGCGTCTTCTACCGCGGCACCGGTTGCGCGCACTGCAACCATCAGGGGTATCGCGGCCGGGTGGCGCTGTTCGAAATCATGGTGCTCGACGATGAACTGAAAGAACTGGTCATGCAGCACGGCTCGACCAACGTGCTTCGCAACGAAGCCCGCAAACGCGGTATGCGCACCTTGCGGCAAACGGGTCTGCTCTCGATTTACGATGGTGTGACCACCATCGACGAGGTCGTCCGCGAAACGATCATGGAAGAAGAATAAGCCGACGCGAAGTGTCGTCCGCCTATGAAGCGCGGCGGCTTTGCCGCGTCATTCACGCAACCAATCGGAGTATTACCGATGCCTACTTTCCAGTACGAAGCGTTGAACCAGGCCGGTCAACCCCAGAAGGGGCAGATCGATGCGGCGAACAATGAAGATGCCATCCAGCGCATCAAAGCGCAGGGCTACTTCCCCACGAACGTGCGGGAGAAGAAAGTTCGTAAGAAGGCCGGCGGCGGGGCGGCAGCCGGACCGGCCAAGAAGAAGAAGGCCAGCGAAATCACCATCAGCATCGGTGGCGTGAGCCAGAAGCTGATCACGCAGTTTTCGCGACAGATGTCGACGTTGCAGGATGCGGGTCTGCCGATTCTTCGCTCGCTTAACATTCTGGCTGAGCAACAGAAACCCGGCCAAATGAAGAACGTGCTCGAACAGGTGGCCCTCGATGTTGAAGGCGGTTCATCACTTTCCGAAGCGATGAGCAAGCACCCCAAGGCGTTCGACCGGTTGTACGTGAAGATGATCGCCGCCGGTGAAATCGGTGGTGTGTTGGACATCATCCTGCAGCGTTTGTCCGACTTCATGGAAAAAGCGCAGGCTCTGAAGAAGCGCATCATCGGCGCCATGATTTATCCCGCAGCGGTGGTGAGTGTGGCCATCCTCATTGTGGTGGGCATCATGGTGTTCGTCATTCCGAAGTTCGAGGAAATCTTCAAGGACTTCGATTCGAAACTGCCGGACCTGACGATCTGGCTGATCAACATCTCCGCATGGGTGGCAGGCAACAGTGACTTTCCGATTCCCGGTTGGGCGGTGATTATCTTCTCGCCCATTCTGGCTCTGGTGTTGATGAAATTGTTGCGCGCAAGCAAGGGCGGCCGTGCGGTGATCGACCGGGTGAAAATGAAAGTGCCCGTGATGGGTAAGCTGGTCAAGGCCAGTTGCATCGCCCGCTTCACACGAACGCTGGGCACGTTGATTTCCGCCGGTGTGCCGATTCTCGAAGCCATCGCCATCACCCGCGATACCGTGGGCAACAACGTCTACGAAAAGGCGCTGCAGCGCGTGCACGATTCGATTCGTGAAGGTGAAAGTTTCGCTGAGCCGCTGCGCGAAAGCCGCGTGGTCGACCTGCTGGTGGTCAACATGATCGACGTGGGTGAAGAGACTGGTGAACTGGACAAGATGCTGACCAAGGTGGCCGACCAGTACGACGAAGAAGTCGACAACATGGTGCGCGCGATGATGAGCCTGCTCGAACCGGTCATGGTCGTGGTGCTGGGTCTGATCGTGGGCACGATCGTGATCGCGTTGTTCCTGCCCCTGCCGGCCCTCATTCAAGGCGTGATGGGCAGCTAAGTATTGCGAAGCACGAAAAGGAGATCGGGCATGCAGAATTGTCGATTGTCGATTGTCGATTGCCGATTGGTTTGCGCTCCGCATTCCGCACTTCGCACTCCGCACTCCGCGTTCACGCTCGTCGAAGTGTTGGCCACGATTGTCATCATCGCGCTGCTGTTGGGCATTCTGATTCCGGCGGTGGGCAAGTTTCAGGCCGGGGCGGAAAAATCGGCGGCGAATTACGATCTCAACGCCATCGCCATGGCGGTGAAAACCTACGGGACGGATTTCAACAGGTACCAGTACAGCTACCTGTTCGGTGAAGCAGACAACTACGGTTGGCCCGGCAAGCCGAACGGAATCAACGACGATCAGTTCGCCAATCCTTACGAACACAGCAACAACGAATACTACTGGGACGGCGGCGATGTGCTCACGCAGATGATGATGGGCCACGTGGATGACGATGGCAAAACGGGTGAAGGTTTCCGCAAAGGCTCCACCGGCAGGGTGTATGGTCCTTACTACCAGCCGAACGACAACGTCCGTATGCGTCCGCGCTGGGATAAAGATGGTGGTGGCGGCCAGAACGGTGATGAATGGTACATCGCAAGTGGCCAGGATTATTCCGCCGCTCCCTCGTACGTGTTCACCGACTATTGGGATCAACCCATCCTGTACTACCGTGCCCGTCGTTTTAACGACAAAGATCCTACTAGAAATGACGATAACGTTGGCTCGGACGGGAAGATGGATGATGCTGATGATGACCTGCACGTCTGGGGGCCGCGCGGCCGCTTCCGCACGTATGACAACAACCGCCTGTTGCGTCTGCATGAAAACAGTAATGGCACCGCGCACGATCTGGTTACCAACTACATTCGCAATAAAGCTCCCGCATCGGTACGGGAAGACCTGGAAAAACAACTGCGCACCAGCGATTACCTGTTGGTCTCGTTCGGTCTCGACGGCGACATCGGCACGGAAGACGACATCATCGTGCCTGGTCCGTAACGGAGAAGCGATTATGCCACGGAACACATTCAAATCATGCCGCCGCGCGTTTACCACCGTGGAGCTGATGACCGTGGTGGGCATCCTCGTGGTGTTGATCGCCATCGGCGTGGCCGTGCTGGCCAGCATGCGCGCCAATGCCAAACGCACCGCCACTCGCCTGCTGCTGGAAAACATGATGGCGATCTCGGAAGAGTACCGCGTCGCGATCGGACGCAACGTGACGTACGACTTGGGTTCGGTGGGGGATGTGTACGATGAATCGATTGTCGAGTTCGTCAAAACCACCCGCAATGCCGGCGACATCGGCACCATGTACCGCGGTCTGTCGGAAGAAACCATGGTGGACGACGTCACGGACGGGTGGGTGGTCCTCGATCCCTGGAAGACACGCTTACTCTACTTGCCCCGGCATCCCTACGACATTGATGACAACGGCAGCGATGACACGCTCAGTGGTGTCAAAATCCACAATCGCCCGTTCTTCGTTTCCGCCGGCGAGGACATGACCTTCGGTACCGGGGATGACATTTACTCGTTCGAGCAGGACTAAAGCCATGTGTGATTTACGATTGTCGAATATCGATTGTCGATTGCCCGGGCGCCGCATCCTGCTTCGCCAAGGCTTCGCAGAACAGGAGCCGCAAGCCGCATCCTGCTTCGCCAAGGCTTCGCAGGACAGGAACCACAAGCTGCGCTCCGCGTTCACACTGACCGAACTGCTGGTCGTGATGGGCGTGATCGTGTTGCTCATGGCCTTGGGGATTCCCTCGGTGCGCAGCATGCTCAAGGCGGAGCAGTACCGCACCGGCATCAATACCGCCTCCGCCGCCATCGCCGCCGCACGGGCTTATGCCACACAGTCGAAGGGGTTCTCCATCGGCAAGTACGATGGGGCCGCCGTCATCTTCACCCCGGGTGGTGAGTGCCGCATCGTGGTCAACGATGAGGAGTTCGTTGACGGCACCGGCAGTTCCCCCAACCCGCTGGAAGAAGACGTGTCGGCCAACCGCAACGGCTACATCGATGCGCCCGGCATCGATTACGTGCAGATGCATTCGTCCGTCGGCGTGGTTGGCATTGCCCGGGCCAATCTGTCCGGTACCGATGAAGATGTGCTGCTGCTCGCCCCGCCGTTCGCCGTTCGCTTTGATGAAAATGGTCAATTGATCACCGGTTTGGGTAGCACCTCCTCGTTAGGGCATGAACGGTTGGTCTTCTACAACGGCAACTACGATGTGCGCAGCAGCGGCGCTTCGAGCTACCCCGATTACCAGATCATCGACGTCAGTAACGACTACAAACGGGGCGACCCGTTCTGGGCACCATCCGGTACAGAATACAACGCCGACCATTGGGACCCGCGCAGCCCAAGTTACTCGCCCGGTAGTGGTGATGAGCCAGGTGAAGACACCGCCTCCGGTCGTCAGCGACTGCCTTTCGAAAGGTTGGAAACTGTGCCCGCCATCATCGTGTTCGATCTCGAAGCATTCCGTGCTGAAGGATACAGCTTGCTGGCCGTCGAGAAGACAGGCTATTACCCGATCAACGACACAGCCAAGAACTGGATCATCGAAAACGGCACTCCGCTCTACATCAACCGTTTTACCGGCGCGGTGATGAAGGAAGAATGATATGAAATTCGGAATTCAAAGTTCGAAATTCGGACTTGCTCGACGCCGTCGGGCCTTCACCCTGCTCGAGGTGTTGCTCGCCATGTTCATCCTGGCGCTGGGCCTGGCGTCAGTGGCCAGCATCTTCCCCGCGGCTTCCTACCTGCAGGGGCAAACCGCCAACCAGGTGATTACCCGCCACGTGATCGACAGCACGGCGGGGAGTATCACCGAGGGAAGTCTGGATACCACCAGCCCGGTCACCTTCGGCAGCGAGTCTGTCCAGGTATTCGGCGCAACCTACGCCACCGAATGGCCGTTGAGTCGGCGGTGCTATCCGCTGATCGATACCTCAGACCCCAACTACTACAACCGCGATTACTATTGGGTGCCTCTGCTGTATGACAACGGCACCACGGCTATGGTGTTCGTCTTCGTGCTGCAGAAGCAGACGGGGATCAATTACGACTACACCGGCTACCACAGCTCGCAACGACGCGGTGTCAGCGGTGCCGCTGCCGTTAACTGGGCCAACCAGAATGATGGCGATGACTCGGCCGGCACCTGGCATGTGCCGGGTGTGCGTCGCGTGGAAGTAACCCACCGTACCCCTACCGCGCATGATGATGAGGGGGACTGGGTCGATATCGACGACACCGATGAGAACGAAATCAACGCTGAGGGCGACCGCATCATGCCCGGCATGTTGCTGCTCGACAACTTCGGCGTGGTTCACAAGGTCGTCGAGGCGAACAAGGATGGTTTCCGGGTCGAAGGCGATGTGGATTTCAGCGTCGAAAGCATCTGGTACTCCCCCGGGCCGGTGCCGGGTAGTGCCAGCCCCACGGTTCATATTTTCCCCCTGGGAGCGAGCGTGCTGCAATGAAACAGGCCTGCGTCGATCAAATGTCGTTGGTTAATTGCTCTCGCGCCGCATCGGTGGGGCGCAACCGCCACCACGCCATGGGCAGGTGGAGGGGCTTCACGCTGGTGGAGTTGATCGTGGTTGTGTCCATCACCGTGGTGATGTTGCTGGCGGTCAGCCAGGTATTCACCCACACGCAGGAAGCGGTGAGCTTGGGCGTGGCGACCAGCGATGTGCTGACTAATGCCCGCACGGTGAACAGCACCTTCGTCAAAGATGCCACCGAAATGGTTGGCCCCAACGAGGGCGGCTTCATCGTCATTCTGAACAAGCAGTATCCCAACCTCCCCGGCGGCACCGCTGCTGAGTTCCATATGACAGCGGATGATGAAGCGCAAGGTAATACGGATGTCGTGCGCAGTGACCAACTTGTGTTCATCCGCAACCGGGGCGAACTGGAATCGCTTTGTCCGGCAAATGGCTACACGGTGTCAAATACCTATAGCCGCGCTCCGTATGCGAAGGTTTGGTACGGGCATCTGCTACGAACTGAACCTAATGGTAATAGTCGAGATCTGACCATTTCCCACCCAGCGACCGATTACCTGCCCCTGCCGATTAATGGCAATACCACGCACGCTATTGGTCTGATCCTTGGGCGGCATGCGTTACATCTGAGTCATAGTACCCCGTCCTCATGGACAGAGGGATCACATTACAATGCTGAGATTGAAGGTTGGGGTTCTGATGGTAAGTACATTCCCAGCAGCATTAGAATGGGGCCAACAAACGATCCCTATATCTTTCAGGGATTGGCTGATGTAGCTCATATGGGGTTGACCCATAATGCAAGATATGGCGCGCTTGTTGGCACGGCTCCGCTGGGTGCAGACGAACCTAACAATGAAACTCCAGGTAAGAGCGACTATCGACTTTATCCCATCGCAGCCGCGGCCGACCTCACACACGTGACAGCCATCCAGTACAAACGCCGCGCTTACCAGTTCACTTACGGCGTGCGCCGGTTGGAAGTCAACCCCGTCCCTCAACTCGAAACTCATTCGGACAGTCCCTACAAGTTTGACAGTTGGCAATTCGCGCAGATGCACCCGTACCTCGCGGGACATGTGAGTTACTTTGAGGTCACTGTGGCGCTCGACCTTGATGGTGATGATCAGCCGGACAAAGATACCAACGATGAAATCAAATGGTTTGATGGCATCACGCATGAGTCTGATCTGACTACTGCTTCCTTTGCCCCCTACGATGATGATCCTGAATATCAACCGAGACACCCGTCTGGAAATCCGGTTGGGTCGCCGATCGATCTGCCGTTGGCGGACAAGGCGTTCGTCTTCCCCCATGGTGGCGAACATAGTGGCGACTGGCCATTCATGATTCGTATCCGCTACCGCATGCATGATCCGCAGGGCAAGTTGGGTGATACCGACGGCTCACGCGGACGTTGGTTTGAACAGATTATCCAGGTCAACCGCGATTAACGCCTCAACCACCCAGGAGGTGCACGATGTTTTGCGCTCCATCGCTTAACACGTTTCGTTCGGTATCCAACGCGCATCGCCGCGGCTCACTATTGATCCTCGTCTCCGTGGTGCTGGTGCTGCTGGTGATGATGGGCCTGGCCTACATCCAGATCGCCCGCCACGACCGCAACGCCACCGCCAAACTACTCGAAGCGGACACGGCCAGCCGCGTCATGAACGCGCAGCTCGATGCCATCGCCGCGGCATTGGAATTGGACATCACCGTCGGTGGTTCAGGGCCAGCCCCCGAACCTTACGATTACCCGTGGACCAACTGGGCCGGTACCCCCGGCAATGAAGATGACATGCATTTGGCTTCGAGTGAACCGTATGAAGAGACGCCAGGCTCTTCGAGCACCAGATGGATTTGGCCTCACATTTCAAACTTGGCGAATATTAACCCTGTATCCGGTGTACGAGAGTGGATTGAATTTGATCCCACAGAAAATGACCGAGCTGACCGCATCAAGGTCGAAAGAATCGACGCGACTGGTACTAATTCCGATACAAATGTGAATGTGGACCAGGCCGGCTCAGACATCTGGCTTGAGAGAGATTTTCCCATCAAATATGCCGATGCCGATGGCGATGGCATTCCTGATTCGCGTTGGATTCGGGCCGCCATTCCGCAGTACCGCAATGAGCAATACTTTGTTGCCATTCGCATGGTGGATTTATCTGCGAGGCTGAATCTGAACGTGGCCTTCGGCCCGCGCGATAGTAGTGGCGATTTTCTCGCCACGGCCGACCGTGCTCCGCGCTGGCAGGACCCGACGGATCTCGACGCGATTAAGTTCTTCTGGAACCACCGTCTGGCCGCCATGCCCGAAAGCGAATTGTGGGACTGGTTTGAAGCACGTTGGGGAACCGACACCGCCACGTTCACCGCCGCCACAGCCGCGACGAAGCTTCCCTTCACCGCGGCCGATCGCAGACGCTACTGGGAAGACGGCCTCATGAAAGGTTCGCCCGGTGGCTCGTTCGTTTCCCCCGGATCGATCCGCGATGAACTGGAACTGCTTCGCCGGGGTGGTTTGAACAACCCCAACGTGGTGAACACGCTGGATGAAACGTTTGCCCAGTTCCTCCGCGATAAGCCGATTGGTGGCAGTGGGTGGGAAACGACCGAATCGAACTATGAAGATCATCCCTACGGCAGCA
>JANQFT010000322.1 GCA_028277685.1 Phycisphaeraceae bacterium | reverse complement strand
CACCTTCGCTTTCAGATCGTTCCACAGCGTGTCGCTGCTCTGAGGCAGGGCGAGTGTCATGCGTTTCTTGTCGGATCGCAGGGCGTCGAGGTCGTCGATATCTACAGTGGTTCGATGGCGCAGTTCCACCGCGGGAGCGCGATGTTTGCGTCCGAGCTGCGTCGCCTCTTCGATCAACGCCTGCGCAGTTGCCGGTTCATCCGCCAGCACGCCGGCTTCGTTCACGTATGGAAGCGACACCAGGTGACGACCGAACAACACACTGCGCACCGCCGCCAGGGGCAGGTAACCGATCACCTGTTCATCGCGCCAGGCTGTGAGTGACATGGGCGTGTGTTTCAGCCCATCGCGCAGCACCTCCAGCCACACCGGATCATGCGCGATCGCTGCATCCGGGCGCGATCGAACAAACTGCCGGATCGGTTCAGGATGTGGCCAGTTGAGCCTGATGAGCATGGCGGGGTTGATCTTTCTTCTCGGCTTGCGGTTTGGGGGTGGCCATCGGTGCGCCGTGACGAATGGGCCGTGCGGGCACACCGGCAACGGTCACGCCGTTGGGTATCGCACGGGTCACCACCGCGCCTGCACCCACCACCGCACCTTCACCCACATCTGCCATTACCACCGCGTTTGCGCCAATCCACGCCCCACGACCGATCGCGACAGACTCCACCGTCACCGTGTTCGGGTCGCTGTGTTGATGTTGACCGCTGAGCAATTGCGCACCGTCGGCAATGCGCACATCGTCGTCGATCAGCGCCCAGCCGATCGAACAGTGTCGACCGATGTACACCCGATTGCCCAGCGTGGCTTCGGGTCGACTGAAGCACGTGCCGAATCCGATCGACACATCGCGGCCCGTTTTGCGGATGATGCGCCTGTACAATGCCGCGCGATACAGCACGCCAAACCAACCGGTCATGCCCGCGGCCGACTCACTCACCCACATCATCGCACGATCCACCCCCAGCACGCGACGCATCACGCGGTACAACACGTAACGCGGCAGGGCGCATACCGTCGCGATGCTTTCCGTCCAGCGTTTTGCATACGGCCGCGGTGGGGCGACGAGCTTCACGCTGCGTTTACCGGTGGTCAATCTGTGTTCCTTGGTGGTCATCTACAAAGTGGTTATCGGCTAGTTCGTCAACTCTGCTTGCGGGAAATCCCGGATGGGCGCTTCCATGCTCCGGGTGGTTGCGTTGGGGTGCCACACAGCATCCGTCTGCGGTGCTGTGTATTGGGCTGTTGATCATGCTGAGCACATAGCACCCTTCGGGATGCTATGTGGCACCCAAAAAACCGTACGTTAAGCCGCCCTTGCCTGTACGCACGGCATGATGCTGCGGCGGGCAGGCACGATGCCCAGCAAGTCGTCGTACAGCCGGGTGATCTTGTGCATGCGCTGGTCGAAGGTGAAGTAGTTTTCGATGTGTTGCCGCGCCGAGGTGGCCAGACGCTCGCGATAGGTGCGGTTGGTCAACAGGTCGGTCAGGGCTTCGGGCCAGGTGTCTCGATCTTCTTCGAGCACGGTGCCGCAGATACCATCACGCAACAGATCGTTCACGCCGCCCACGTTTGTCGACGCCACCGGCACGCCCATGGCCATCGCTTCCAGCAACGTGTTGGGTAATCCCTCAGAACGACTGGGCAGCACGAGCGCATCCATCGCTTCATACCAGGCCTGGAGCGGCTTCCGCCAACCCACGAACCGAACCACGCCGGTCAGATGCATGTCGCGCACTTGCTTTTCGAGTTTGCGTCGTTCCGGACCGTCGCCCACCAGCACGAATTGCAGGTCGGGCACGCGCTGACTGACCGTGCCCACGGCATGCAGCACACGGTCGAGACCTTTCTCCCAGTTCAATCGACCGGTGAAACCCAGCACCTTGCATTGTGGATCGATGTCGAGCGCCTTCTTCGCGCTTTCGATGTTTCGCAAGCGCGACCATGGGCGAAGCTCGATACCGTTGTGCACCAGGCTGGCCCGGTCTTTCTCGATGCCCAGTTTCTTCCTGCAGCAGTCGTACAGATCGCGCGACACACAGATCACATGGTCGTAATGCTTCAGGCACCATTGATCGATGCGCCGGTACAACCGCATCCGCCAGGTGTCATCGTGCCAGGTGTGCGCGGTGGTGATCAGTTTCATCGGATGGAACTTGCGCAGGATCAGGCCCAGCAGGTTGGACTTGTAATCGTGGCCGTGCCAGATCTTCACATTGCGCTTGCGGCAGACATTTAACAGCCGCGTGATGCAGCGTGGGTCAAGTGGGCCGTATTCACCAAATGTACGCAGCGGACAACCGAGTTCCATCGCCTGTTCGCGAATCGATTCGATGCCTTTATCTCCCGCTGGATGCATGTAGGCTGCGGCCACGCGATACTGTCGCCGATCGATGTACGATGGCGAATGCAGGATCGTTTTCTCTGGCCCGCCGCCGGTGCCGGCCATCACGCGCACGTGCAGTACGGTGGGCACATCGGTGTACAGTTGCATGTGGTGTGAAGCAGTGTCGTGTTGGTTCGACATAGCAGAATCCTTTCAGCCGGCTTACGCCGCGGCGAAGGTGAATGGCGATTGCGTTTCGTCGATGCGGCCATCGATCAATGATTCCAGCAGGGCGGCCTTGGCCTGCCATGTTTCCTGCACCAGGCGGCGCTTTCGTCGACGCAGTTGATGCACGGTGGCTCCACCGGCCTGGCGACGACAGACGCGCTCGGTGAAGTTACTGCGGCCAACCACATCGCAGCAGTCGGCCCAGGCGCGTACGGCAGGAAGATCAGTGCAGATGACCGGCCGATCGCTCGACAGGTATTCCATCAACTTGAGCGGTTGCATGGCGCGGGTCACATCGCTTTGGCCATACGGCATGATCAACGCGTCCGCCAGTTGCGCAGCGTGCGGCAGTAACTCATACGGCAACGCGCCCGGCATGAGAATGTTCGGGTGGTTGGCCAGTGGTTCGACGTTGCCCTGCGTGGGTCCGATCAATACGACGGTGCCGGTGGTGCGGTCGGCCAGTTGTGTGACCAGATCCATGTCGAGCCGTTCGTCGATCAGCCCCCAGTAAACCGCATGTGGCCGCGGGGCATCTGCCATCGCACGCAGCACAGGATGGTCGGTCGATGGGTGGTCTGACATTCTCACATTCTTAAGAATGTGAGAATGTTGCCGGTTTGTCTGGTCCCACATGGTTTGGTCGATGCCGTGTGAGATGAGGGTGGCTTCACGCCCTGCATCGGCCACGCGGTCGGCAAGCACTTCACTGACAGCCGCCACGCCGTCTACCTTTTCGAGCAGTTCGTCTTCCATGCGCGCCAACGTGGCATGATCCAGCCCGGGCCAGGCGGCGAAGTCGTCCACGCAGTAGTAGATCCATCGTTTGCCGGGAATGCGACCTACCAGGTCGGCCGTGATGGGCAGCGTGGTGATGACCAGCGGCGTGCCGTCGAGGTGTTGCGCGACCGCCTTGCTGATCTGTCGACTCAACAGCCACTGGTTGATCGCACGGCTGATGCGGTTACCGAACGTGGGCAGCATGATGGGATTGATGACGATCGGCTCACTATCGCTGCGCGTCTGCGTGTCGTTTGTTCTACTTCCGGGGGCGAGGGTGGGTGAAGGACGGAACCATTGACGCAGCTTGCCGATCGCGCGCATGATATCGCTGACGCAAAGCCGAGGCGGCCGGGTGCCGATGGTGTTGACCCACAGCACGCGGCGGTCGCCGGCCATGCGGCGAATCAGGTGCTGGCAACTCGACGGGTGTCGGCCGTAGTCGTCAGCGAACACAAGCAGTGGCTGTCGCCATCGCATTGGTCAGTTCCTCGTACATCCGGGCATATGCCTGGTGCATGGTGTGTTTGTTGAATCGTTCGATGACCCGCTCGCGCGAGGCGGAGCCGTAGCGCAGTCGCAGGTCGTTATTCTGCAGCAGCGTTTGGAGTTGCATCGCCAGGCCGGCCGCATCACCGCGTGGCGCCAGCAGGCCCGTCACTTCAGATGCAACGATCTCACGGTTGCCGCCCACGTCGGTCGCCACCACGGGCACACTGGTGGCCATCGCTTCGAGTAGCGCCACGCTGATGCCTTCACTCAAGCTGCTGAGCAGGGCCACATCGGCCGCCTGCCACAGGTCCGCCACGTCATCGCGTTGACCGAGGAACCGCACGTGATCTTCCACGCGACAGATGGTGGCCTCGGCGCGCGTTGCTTCGAGACACGGGCCATCGCCCACCAACAGCAGTGTGGCGGGTGTGCCCATCAGGTGCAGTTGTCGCAGCGCGTGAATGGCGGTGCGATGATCTTTCACC